>CAMWVK010000166.1 GCA_947177675.1 uncultured Mucispirillum sp. | reverse complement strand
TCTATTATTGGTTTAATGCTTGGCACTGCCACATTGATACTTGTAGTTAGTGTAATGTCTGGTTTTACAAATAATTTAAAAGAAAAAATGATGGGAACAAACTCTGATATTGTGATAACAGATTTTTCTACTGTGCCTGTTAGAGATTATGAAAAATTAATGCAGGAAGTCAAGATTATAAAAGGTGTAAAAGCAGCAGCACCATTTGTAAATACTCAGGCAGTTTCTATGAGTGGCAGTGGAGTTTCAGGCATTATTATAAAAGGTATTGATACAGATTTAGAAAAAACTGTTTCAAAAATATCTTCTTTTATATCGTTTGGTTCACTTGATGATATAAAAAGCAGGCAGGAAGGCGAGCCTTACGGCATACTGCTTGGTAAAGATTTAGCATTTTCATTAATGGCTGGTGTGGGTGATACTATTACACTAATCAGCCCACAGTTAAACAGAGGTCCTTTTGGCTTAAATCCTAAAATGCGCAGTTTTATAGTTAAGGGCATATTTGATACTGGAGTATATGAGTATAATGCAAGTATGGCTTATATCTGCATAGAAGCTGCACAGGATTTTATTGGACTTAAAGAAAACAGTGTAACAGGTATAAGCGTTTCTGTAGAAAAAGGTGTAAATTCTATTGATTTAACATATACAATAAACCAAAAAATAGAAAATAAATACTGGGCAAGAGACTGGCTTTCTATGAATAAAAGCCTTTTTTCTGCACTGGAGCTTGAAAAATATGCTATGTTTATTGTGCTTACTTTAATTATTATAGTTGCATCATTCAGTATAGTATCAATGATAGCAATTACTGTAAAAGATAAACAGAAAGATATTGCAATACTGAGAGCTTATGGTGCAGGTTCATCATGTATTCGCAGCATATTTATAAGGCAGGGCTTAATTGTTGGTATAATAGGCACAGTTTTAGGAAATATTACAGCCTTGCTGCTTTCTATATTTGTTACAAAATATAAGCTTATAAAACTTCCTGAAGATATATATTTTATGGATAGTCTGCCTTTAAATATTGACTATCATGTATATTTATTTGTTTCAGTATGTGCAGTTTTAATTACATTTTTAGCAAGCCTTTTTCCGTCTAACCAAAGTGCTAAAATGAATATTGTAGACGGTATAAGGAACGATTAAGGGTATAAAAATGAGTTTACTGGAAATAAAAAATGTTTCAAAAAGCTTTGATATGAAAGGCAGCACTCTGCAGGTAATAAATGACTTTAATTTTGCAGCAGAAAAAGGGGATTTAATAGCATTAACAGGTCCGTCAGGTGCGGGCAAATCAACTCTTTTACATATTATAGGCGGACTTGATAAGCCAACAAAAGGCAGTGTTATTTTTAATAATATAGACATTTATAATATGAAAGAAACAGAGCTTAATATATACAGGGGCAAAAATATGGGCTTTGTATTCCAGTTTCATTATCTGCTTGATGATTTTACAGCACTTGAAAACATTATGATGCCTATGCTTATACATAATGTTTCAAAACGAGATGCAGAAAATCGGGCAGAGGATTTAATAAAAAATGTAGGGCTTTATGAAAGAAAAAATCATTATCCATCAGAGCTTTCTGGTGGTGAACAGCAAAGAATAGCAGTAGCCAGAGCATTATCTAACAATCCAGAAATGATACTTGCTGATGAACCTACAGGTAATCTTGATAAGGCAAACAGTTTAGCAGTGCTTGACATTTTAAAGCAGCAGTCAGAAAATGGAGTATGTGTTATCATTGTAACCCATGATGAATATATTGCTGAAGAATGTAAAAAGCATATAGTAATGCAGAAATTATAGGCGATATAATGAGTGTTTTATATTTTTTTGATTTGTTTGGAACATTTGCTTTTGCAGTATCTGGAGCACTGCTTGGTGTAAAAAAAGATATGGATATATATGGAATGTTTGTGCTTGCTATATCTGTTGGGGCAGGAGGTGGCACAATGCGTGATATGATGCTTGGTAGAACGCCACCATTTATTTTAACTGATATAAATTATATGATAGTAATAGCAGCAGCAACACTGCTTGTATTTTTTCTAAACTCAGTAGTAGAAAAAAACCTTCCAATGAAAACATTAAATATTGCAGATGCTGTTGGACTTGGTGTTTTTACAAGTATTGGTGCAAGTGTAGCTGCTGCATGCAATGTGGAATGGTATGGTATAATTTTTTTTGGGGTAATGACAGCAACAGCAGGTGGAATGATTAGGGATACACTTGCAGGAGAAGTGCCATTTGTATTAAAAAAGGAAGTATATGCATCTGCATCTATTATTGGCGGCATAATATTTATTATGATATATAATCTTAATATCAGCTTAAATATAAATATTTTAATTACCTCTATTATAGTAACATTAATAAGAATATTAGCAATATACAAAGACTGGCATCTGCCGCATTTTAAGGGGAAAAATAAATGAAAAAAATAGGTATAATAGGCGGCAGTGGATTAGAAAATATTGCATCGCTTTTTTTTCATAGTGAAGAATTTATAGAAACACCTTATGGCAATCCAAGCTGTAAATATAAAATATATAAAAATAATGATGTTATAGTTTATTCATTATCAAGACATGGAGATGACCACAGGTTTGCACCTCACCAGATAAACTACAAAGCAAATATTTATGGTTTTTATCAGGCTGGTATAAAAGAGATATTATCATTTTCATCTGCAGGTGGTATAAACTTAAATTATAAAAGCGGTGATATAGTTTTAACAGATGATGCAATAGACAATACAATAAGGGGAAATATTACTTTTTATGACAGAACAGGATATGTGGTGCATATTGATATGAGCCAGCCATTTTGTCCATCTGTCAGGCAGAAATTAAAAGAAAGTGCTGACTTATGTGGTATTAAGCTGATTGAAAATGGCACATATATATGCACTAACGGTCCCCGTTTTGAAACACCTGCTGAAATAAAAATGTATAGAGCATGGGGAGCGGATATGGTAGGTATGACATTATTTCCAGAAGTTACTTTATCAAAAGAAATGGGTATATGTTATGCTAATATTTCGCTTATTACTAATGCTGCAGCAGGTGTTGAAAGCAGCAGAAAACTTACAAGCGATGAAGTTATTGAAGAAGCTCATAGAAACACATTAAAAATATCAAAAATAATAGAGCAGTATATAAAATATGATAAAAGGGAAAACTGTAACTGTAAAAATATTTTACAAGGGGCAGTAATAAATAAACAGTCATGATAATAGAAGAAAATGTTCCTTTAAAAAATTATACAAGCTATAAAACAGGGGGCATGGCAAAGTATTTTGTCATGTGTTATAATAATGATGATTTAAGACAGGCATTAGATTTTGCTTACAGTAATAAATTAGATTATGAAGTAATAGGCGGCGGTTCAAATTTATTAGTCAGTGATGATGGTTATAATGGGCTTATTATATGCACAGCAAAATTAAACAGATATATTATTAACTATGGCAATAATATAGTAAAATGCGGAGCTGGTATAAATTTAGCTGATTTAGTTTATTATACATGCAGTAATGGGCTTTCTGGTATGGAATCAATGGCAGGTATTCCCGGAAGCACTGGCGGAGCAGTAAAAATGAATGCTGGAGCATATAATCAGGAAATAAAAGATACAAATGTAAAAGCTGCTCTTATGGATAAAAATGGCAGTATATTAATAAAAACTAATGAAGAAATAGGCTATGGCTACAGGTTAAGTTCAGGCACAAATGGTTATATTGTTTTATGGGCAGAGTTTTTATACGGCAGAAAAGAACACGAAGAACTTTTAAAAACAAGAAAAGAAATTCTTGAAAAACGCAAGGAAAAACAGCCGCTGCATAAACCTTCCTGTGGCTCAGTATTTAAAAGACCTGAAAGAAACTATGCTGGCACATTAATAGAAAAATGTGGACTTAAAGGCTGCCGCATTGGTGGAGCAGAAGTCAGTTTGAAACATGCTAATTTTATATTAAATGAAGATAATGCAATAAGCTCTGATATTTACAACCTTATTTTACATATTCAAAAAACAGTATATGATAAAACAGGTATAAAATTAGAGCCTGAAGTCAGGATGATAGGATTTAAAAAATAGTCTTATTATCAAATGAATATTTTGATTTTATAATATCTATATTTCTACATGCAGGGTTATCAATATTTTTTTCGCTGCACATCATATCGTAATGTTTCAATGCAGTTTCATAATATGTAACAGCAGTGTTATAATCCTGCTTTAAATCATCGCCACTTATATAAATATCAGCAAGGTTTGCACATATTTCATTATTCATTTTACAGGCTTTACTAATATAGCTTATACCTTTTTCTGAATCCTTTTCAATTTCTGCTATACTTTTATTATAGCCTGTAAGATAAGTATTTCCAAGCACAAGGCAGGCATAAGCCATATTGTTCTGACATGCTTTATCAGTATATAATACAAATGCTGTTATATTATCAGCATTAATTTCTGCTAAATAATAACAGCTTGCTGCATCACCTAAATCACAGGCTTTTAAAGAAGCATTATCTGCCTTCACTAAATCAATATCTGTGCCTAAACCATTTTCATATAAATAACTTAAAGTTTTGCAGGCATCTTTACTGTTCTGCTGGCAGTTAATATCTGCTAAAAGAAATGATTTTGCATAATAATTTAAAGATGCACTATAATCGGCATTTATTACTGTCCCTTTTTTATAACTATCTGCTAAAAACATACATCCTTTAAGGCTTCCTTTTTCGCATGCTTTATTATAAAGGGATAGAGCCTTATCGTATTTTTTATTTTTATATAGTTCTTTCGCTTCTGACAAATATTCATCATGTGTTTTAGAACAGCTAAATAAGACAGTAATTAATAATATCATTAATAATAAAGTTTTTTTCATATATATAAGCTCATAAATCATTTATCAAATGTGAAATTTTTACTGCATTAGTA
>CAMWVK010000165.1 GCA_947177675.1 uncultured Mucispirillum sp. | reverse complement strand
CGTGCGAGAGAATATCTATATATTACATCACCTGATTTATAATTTGTGCCATTAGATTGTGATGGTTCTAATTTTTGAGCTATACTTGCTTTTCCTAATGCTCCATGAGTCAGCCCTGTGCCGCCTTTTGTAACAGGTAATGTTCCTGTTAATTTAGAATCAGTCAGGGCTAAACTATCCAGCTTTCCAAGAGCTTTTCCCCCTAATGCTGCATATGCTTCATTTGCTGCTGTCTTCCCTGTGCCACCTTTTGAAATGGGTAGAATTCCTGTTATTTTTGAAACATCTACATCTGATATTTTAGCATTATTCACAGCAGAATTTGCGATTTTAATATTTGTAACAGCATTATTAGCAAGCTGAGTGGCAGTAACAGTGCTGTTTGCAAGCTTACTTCCAGTGATAGTTGTATTTGCAATGTCCGCATTTACTATTGTTCCGTCTAGAATTTTTGCAGAAGTTACAGCATTATCTGCCAGTTTAGAAGTATTTATCGCACCATTAGCGATTTTATCAGTAGATATGGCACCAGTTGCAATTAGGTCAATATTAATTGTGCCGTTACTTTTCACAAGCTCTACCCAGTAGCCACTTGATGATACAGGGTTCTGCACAGTATTTGGTGGTGTAGCTCCGTTAGCTTTAATGCAGAAATATATGGAGTTATTGCTTCCCAGCACAGTTGAGCCTATGGAATAATCAAGTTCAGCACTCCAGCTGTATTTATTTCCAGACTGTAGGAAGAAAGTGTGTATAGATAATAAATTGAATACTGCATTAAAATCAAGCCTGTCTGGTGGCAATCCGCCAGCATTTAAAGGTGTAGATGTAAGCACTGGAAATCCAGATTCAAAACTTAGCTGATTGCTGCCCAGCGGTGTAGATTCTGGAATTGCTCTTTTATCGCCATTATAACAAATAGGTGTTGTGATAATTTGTGGTTTTTCTGGTATCATGTTTCACTCCTTAATTTAATATATATATGTATCCTGCACACCATAAGGGCTGAATATTCCCTGATTAAATGGCTGCATACCGCTTCCTTCAAAACCAAAAGTTTCAGAAGTTTTAACCTGCAGTATTTCATAAGTAACGCCTGCGGGTTTTGGCGGCAAATCTCTTCTAGCTGCAAGAGCTTCTTCAAAAGGCTCTAAATAGAAATCAAAAATATAGCGAAGCTTCATAATACCCACTTCAACAACATAAAAATCTCCTCTTCCAGAATAAAGCCTTTCTAAAAGTGAAGTAAGTGAAGCTGCATCAGTTCGTGATATATTTGCTGACTGTTTAATAAGCAGCAACTCACGATATGCATTATCAGCTAATGTAACAGTTTCTGTGCCCGCAGATGTATTATAAAAAGGGCTTGAGTTAAAAACATCCTGTCCGCTTCCTTTAAAGCCTAAATATGTGTTATCTGGAGCACTTGATTTAACTTGTATGTTTCTGCTGATACCAATTATAACCCCCCAGATATCAAGCCCTGCACCTTGAGCTGTTAAAATATTAAATACATTATTATAAAAAAGCTCTATATCAGCATCTGGTTTAATTAATTCATCAAACCCACGAAGTAATCGTTTAATACGTTCAGAAACTCCATATTGTGATAAAATTGTATCATTTATTTCAAAACTCACTATATACTCCCAGATATAACAACTTCTATATCATTAATATCAAGTGTTGGTATTTGGATAGCATTAAAAGTAACTGTTTCTACATAGCTTTCATTAATATTAATCTCAACAGCTTCTACACTTTGCACACCAGTATTTATAATACCTGGTATAAATCGTGTAGCATATAAAGTTTGTGCCATGGCCACAGGAGAGTAGCCATCAAGTCCGTTAAAATTATCAAATACTGCCTGCTGAACAGCTGATTTTATATTTGATGGCAGACTGGCTGTATTATTAATAGTTACTCTTATACCAATAGGATATGGTTCTGGCCTTAATATATTATAATTAAATATAGTGCCACGGCTGTTTGTATAAGATATTTGAGTATTTCCAATGGTGCCACAGCCCATATCTTTTTTATTATATATAGTTTCTGCAATATCATTATTATTACCACCATAAATACTTATACATATAGAATGAGCAGTAATATTAACGCCTTCTTTTTCAACAGCTTCATCTGTGTCATTTTCTAAAACAACAACTGCTACAACTCCTGGCAGATTAGCTAAAGCAGCGTAAATAGCATCAGTAGAACCTTGCGAATTTACTGCTACTGACTTTTGAATACGGGTGGCAAATTCCTGCCGAGATTCTTCATTTCTGCCCACAATACCCGCTGCTATATTTGTTACACTATCCCATCCTGGAATTTGCGTAACAATAATAGTAGCAGTACCAGCACCTACTGGCACAGGTCCTGTATCTGTTACTTTAAAATCAAGGATAATAGAACCACTTTGTCCTATCTGCCCATCAGCAGTATTTATAAGCTGTAAGCCTGATATTGTTTGAATAACAGCACCTGCTGGTATTACTACTCCCTGCAACCCTGTACATATACATGATACAATAGTAGAGGTAGCTGGCTGTCTGCTTAAAAAATAAAGCTGAGCAAGTGCATCTTGAAAAATACCTGTAGCAGTAGCAGGGTTAAACTGATTTGCTAAAAATAAAAACTCATTATCTTTATTCATAATTGCAGCAGTTTGAGCATCTATTAGCTGCCCCTGTGGTGTTTCTGCAGCAGTATTTAATTCTGGTAAGTCTGGGCTTTTAAACGCATCAACCCAAACCTGCTGAACATTCTTGCGAACTTCTTCTACTGATTCTGCGATAAAACCTTTATTTTCATCAAAAGTTATTGCCATAATATGCCCCTTATACAATATCTGCAGTAATAGCTGCAGTAGTGTTATTTTCTAATGTAATTAATATTTCTGCCTGTAATGTATTATCTTTTATTTCAATAATATTAACAGTGGCACTTTTTACACCCGGCACATTTTCCGCTGCTTCTTTAATTCTTGCACGCACAACAGAAGCTGATACATTCCTTTTTAAACTTATTTCAAAATGGGGGATTCCTGCCTGCGTATCAAAATAAGCATCATTAGTAAACAGTTTAACAGCATTTGCCACCGCCTGCGCTATGCTGTAATCATTATCAGCAATAGCTAAATTGCCAGCACTGTCTAATGTAATATCCCAGTTTTTATCTAATAACAGTGATAACATATTACACACTCTCTTTAATATTAGCATTTGTATATTGAGTAGATACAAATGGAACATTTGGCGGTGTTGTTGGTGTTGGAGTGCCTGCTGTATTAACATAATTATGAGTATGACTATTTAATATATCAGTAATTTTTTCATTAACTAAAGCAAGGCTTGCATTTTCACCAAGATTAATATTAGTTGCATTAATATTTACTTGATTATCTGCATTAATTTCTGCCGTTTGGCAGTTTAATGTAATATTTTCATCAGCATTAACTTCTGTATTTTGGCAGTTAATAACTACAATTTTATTAGCAGTGATAGTAATATTATCATCTTTTATTTCTATATAATTTTCAGGCTCATTCATTAAAATGCCACCAACATAAACACCGCTGTAAAGTGGAAAGTTTATAAATGTATCTGGCATAATTTGTGATGAATCACCTTTTTTTATATTATTTGAATCTGATTTAAAAACTATAAAAAAACCAATATCGCCTGGCTGCGGGTCAAGCATAACAGCAGTATTGCCTGCACCGTATCTAAAATATGGCACATTAAATATTTCTGGAAGCTCTATTTTATTATTATCTGCATCACGCTGAGAGATTAAAGGCTTAACAGACACTTTTAAATTATCAGTATCAACATCAGTAACAGTAACTGCATAGCATGTATTAACAGTGTAAGCGATTAATGAAGTTATTAAAAAATTACGCATATTAAATTCTGATGTAAAATCTTCAAAGTTTGCTTGTCCTTTTGATTTCATAAAATACTCCTTAATAATAAACTGCTTCTATTTGTGTTTTCCAATCACCACCAGCTGGTATATTTGCAGCAATGATGTGATTAAGTTTTATTACTCGCCATGTGCCAGTAGATTTTGGAACAACACTTTCAACTTGAATAAGCCCTTGCTGCTTTATAAGTGGGTTATATTCACAAGATAAAATAATACCTTGATTACTAAATGTTGGATAACCTATTAAACCGCTGGCAGCATTAATTAATACAGTGCCATTTTTTAATGATTCATCTTTTTTCATTACTCTTAAAATATCATTATCAATAATAACTTTTGCACCTATTGCACGAGCTACACTATATATTTGCTGCATGAGAGAGCCTTGCAAATAAATATTATTTACACTTGCTGTTATATCAGTTTCTAATTTATACCCAGCTTGAGTAACAAGCTTATTAAGTAAGTCCTTTACTGGTGTGCTTCCTTTGGCAGAAAGTGGTGATGCTGGCAGCTTCATTGCATAAGTTCCACTCATTGCATTTATATTTAATGCAATATCTGGTGCAGCATTAAAATCACCAAAAGCATTTTCTATTTCACCAATAAAAACAGTAGTATAATCTATATTATTATCAGTAGTTTCTATTTTTATAATATTACGCTTTTCAACAGCTAACGGCTCAAAAGATAAAGTTGTAAGCTTTGCAATATCATCTATATTCATATTATATATTTTGCCCTGGGCTTTGCAAAAATCAGGTGCTGCAACCTGCTCAATATTAAATGAGCAGGCTAAACCGCTTACTATTTTTGTGTTGCCGCCTGCTGAAAAACTGCCAGCACCAAGCTGAAATGTTACTCGTATATCTTTTTTACTAAACATATAAACTCCATTAAAAAATTCATCCGTGAATTTTTTAAAACACGCTTTAGTCGCAATAAATGCTCCTGCGCTTACGCAAGCGGCTTTTATCCTAAAAGCGTTTAATCACTCAAAATAAGATTATTAAACTCTGCTACATCATCATT
>CAMWVK010000164.1 GCA_947177675.1 uncultured Mucispirillum sp. | reverse complement strand
GGATTAATGTATAAAATATTTCTGCCGGGTTTTAATATATTTTTTAAACATAATACTTTTATGCCGTTAATATCATAATCTATTTCAAACATATTTAATTTTGCATACTGGAAAATATACATATTTTTTATCATATCATTTTTCATATAGTAGAAATTTGTATTATAGCTTAAAAGTGCGATTGTTATAGTATAAAGAGCTTCTATATATCCGTTAAAAATAACAAGATTTTCTTCAGATACATTAATATTATATCTTTTTAAATGGTTTGCAATATTTTTACGCAGAGAGTAAAGCCCTTTAATATCATATTTGTTCATATATTCATCAAATTTATCATTTTTAATTAAAGAAGCCAGAGCTTGTTTTAATGGTTTATAAGGCTCAAAAGATTTATGAAATCCAAAAGTTGAGTTTATTTTTTTATTTTCAGATAAATATTTGATTGCTGCTTTATGTCTGTTATCACTTGTAAGTCCCATACTTTTATCAATGAATGGTGCCCATATACTTTTTTCTATATTACTATCTGCAACAATGCTTCCAGACTGTGGAACAGATATAATATACCCTTCATCTTTTAAAATCTGCAGTGCATTAGATATGGTTGCCCTGCTGGTATTATACTCTTTAGCAAGTTTTCTTTCAGAAAGTCTGTAATCAGCTGGATAAATGCCTGTTTTTATAAGCTGTTTTATTTCATAAGCTACTTGAAGATATTTAGACATCATACATATTTTCTCTTGCTGTAATTAATATATATCATAACTAAGTGATATTCAATTACTGGCTGTATTGTTCTTATATACTGGCTGTTGATAACAAAGGAATTTGGATTATTTTTAATTATTATATGGGAGGAAAAGTATGAAAAATCAAGTGAATATGACAAGAAGAAACTTTATCAAGGCAGCAGGTGCTGCAGGAGCATTATCGGCTTTAAGTGCATGTTCAAAGGATAGTGGGGCAGAAATCATTTATGGAAGCAGCAGTGATTCTGGAAATAATACAGTTATTATGCCAGTTATTGAAGATATTTATGCAGGCACAATAGGTAATAACTGTGGCGGTAAATGTATAGTAAAAGCCCATGTGAAAAATGGAGTTATCAGGCGTTTTACAACAGATGAAACTCCAGAAAGCTATGGAGATGAAAGACTTAAACCGCAAAAGAGAGCATGTTTAAAATGCAGAGGCAAATTAAGTGAAATATATAAAACAGACAGGTTAATATACCCATTAAAACAAACGAAAGAAAGGGGTGATGTTACAGGTTTTATGCGTATTTCATGGGAGCAGGCATATAAAGAAATTGCAGAAAAATTAAGGGAAACTATCAGTAAGCCATATACAGGAACAGATACATATTATAAAACAAATTCATCAAAATATGGCAAAGGAACTGTTTTTGCTCCTTTTGGCGGCGGTCCAACTCACGGACTTGCAAGTTATAATTTTACAAGCCGTATGGCTCAATGTATTGCAGGCAGTATTCCATATAACCCAACAGCACAAAGTTATCCTGCAACAAACCATGTGGATAAATATACAAACTATTCTACTTTTGGTTATTTAATTAATGAGCCAAATGCAAAAATAGATATGTTTAACTGCCAGCATATAGTTTTGTGGGGGTTTAATCCTGCTGATTCTATTATGGATACAAATACTATGTATTTACTTTTGCAGGCAAAAGAACAGGGTATTCCTATAACTGTGATTGACCATTATGTTACAAGAACATCAAAACTGCTTGGAGCAAAACATCTGCCGTTAACTGGTGGAACAGATGCAGCATTAGTTTGTGCTGTATTATATCATTTAATACATAAACAGTTAGAAGAAGCCAACATTAATAATGGCAGATATTTAGATTTTACTTTTATTAAAAAAGCAACTCATGGATTTTTTGATTTACCAAACCCAACAGAAAATGATTTTTACAGCGAAATATCAGGAATAAAAGCAAATCCAGCAGGTTATAAAGTAGCTCCCGGCACATCTTTTTCTGCTTATATTTTAGGAGACGAAACAATACTTGTAGAAAAAGGGTTAAATTATGCACCATCTGTCTATCCAGATACTATTGGTTATAATGTTAACTCATCAGAAAACTCTCCAATAGGTCAGGCAGATGAATTATACAATAAACGAGTACCTATATATGGACAAATTCCAAAAACACCAGAATGGGCAGAAATGATAACAGGCATACCTGCTGCAGATATAAGAGAGTTTGCAGAAACTATTGCAACAAATAAGAAAGTTGGTATTTTTACAGGCTGGGGCTCAAACAGAACGGTAGAAGGTGAGCAGGCACCATGGGCAATAAACTCATTAGCTGCAGTTTTAGGCTGCTGGGGTGCAGAAGGCAGGTTCTGGGGCTCAACTCATATGAATATGAATTCTTATTCAGAACTTCCGAATGCTAGAAGTTTAATACCAGCAGTATCCAGCACAGTTACAGATGCTGATAATGATATAAAAGACAACATAATAAATTACAGGCGTTATAATAGTAGTAAACTATCTTTTCCAACTATTCCAAAAACAATGCAGGCACAAATAGGTTTGTGGATAGACAGTGCAGTAAATGGCGGCACAGGTAAATCTTTTTGGAATGACCCTGCTGTTAAATACTGCCCGCCAATAAAAACATACATTATGGGTGGTGGTAACCCTGTAAACCAGTGTGGTGATAATAAGTTTTCAATGGAAAAAATAAAAGAGCAGGGCAATGTAGATTTACTTGTTTCTTTTGATATATTTATGTCTCCATCTGCTCAATATGCAGACTATGTGCTGCCTTGCACAATGCCTTTTGAAATGGATACATTTACAAATACAAAAAGTGCATTTATTGGAATACCAAAAATTATAGATGCACCGGGTGAATGTAAAACAGATTATGAAATTGCAGAAGGTATAATGAAATATTATAACCCTGAATATGAAAAAGAAATTATCGGTAATAAAACAGGTAAAGAGTTGCTGATGGAGGCTTTTAAAATAGCTAATGATAATGCTGTTGCAAATGGTCAGGAAAGCTTAACTTATGAAGAATTTATTAAAAAAGGTTACATAGAATTTGCAGAAACAAGTAAAGAAACAGTGAATTCTACCTATAAAAATTACAGAACATGTGTTGAATCAAATGGCTCATCAGGCAGAGCATTAATGACTACATCTGGCAAACTTGAAATTTACTGTCAGGCTATGGTGGAAGATTACGAAGCACGCAGGTGGTATAATTTTGATGATAATGCTGCAAGGTATAATTTAGCTGATGCAGATATTGAGTTAAAACACATAGGTAAAGTTTTTAGAGACGGTATAGCTGTTGAAGGTATATATACTAAATCATGCGATTTTACTAATAATGCAGATGATATACCTACTACACCAAATTATGATGAAACATTTACACTGCAACAAGGAACAGATGCACAAATTAAAGCAAATATGAAAAAAGGCAGGTTTGTATATCCTATACCAATGTATATCCCATTAATAGAAGGTCTGCATGCCTGCGATAATAAACAACAAAGTGACTATGGCGAAGGCTATCCAGATATTAATAAAATGAAACATCCAGACCCTGCAGCATTAAAAGAAACTTATCCGCTTGTATTAAGCAACCATCATTCTATTGTTAGAGCTCATACTTGTGCAGATAACAGCCCGCTTGTAACTGAAATATATAAACAGGACGGTAAAGGCAACTCTGCATTTAGAGGTGATTATGGTAAGAATACAATCACAGCAGGGCAAGGTGTAATGCCAGCTGGTGAGCTTGGTGTATATGAGCCGCTTTATATCAGCGAAGAAGATGCTGCATCACTTTCTATTGCAAATGGTGATATTATACTTGTAACTTCCCCAAGAGCTTCTGCCTTAATGTATGCAAAAACGACAAAAGCACTTCCAAAAGGTGTTACAAATATGGGGGAAGGTGCATGGTCCAGCTTTAAAAACTGCCAGATACAGTTTGCTGATGGTACAGCTGAAACATTATATGTAGATGTGGCAGGTTCAGCTAACAGTTTATCTACTCAAAGACCATCACGCATAAGCCAAAGTGCAGGGTATGGAACATACCAGAGAATAAACATACGAAAAGTAACAAGTGTATCATTAGTGTAAGGAGAATATTATGCAATATATTTTTTATTTTGACCAAACAAGATGCTCAGAATGTGGAACATGTGTTGTTTCATGTAAAGACTGGAACAGTGTAAAGCCGGGTAAAGTAAAATGGCGTAAAATATATGATTATGATACAAAAGAAACAGGAACATATCCAAACATAACTTTTAGACCGCTAGTATTTTCATGCGGCCATTGTGATAATCCTGCATGTGTAGCAGCATGTCCAAGCAAAGCTATAACAAAAAGAGAAGAAGATGGTATAGTTGTTGTTGACAGAAATAAATGCACTGGTGATCAGTCTTGCATTAGTGCATGTCCTTATGGAGCAGTCCAAATAGCAGATGATATTCAGGAAACAGTTAATCCTGCATGGAATACAACTCATCCTGCACAAAAATGCACTTTCTGCCTTGATAGAATATTAGATAATAATAAACCATCATGTGTTATGAGCTGTCCGCAAAGAGCTCTTGATGCAGGTCCAAAAGAATATATTTTACAGCGTTATCCAGATGCTGTTCCTGCATTAGAAGTGGAAGGATTTCCAGATGATATTTTCAATGGCGGACATACATTACCAAACTTTTATATTAAAAGGAAATAACTATATTAACCAACTGTATAATATTATGCGGCTGGTTTCCTAATTATTAGGAGGATATTTTGAAAAAATTATATTATATAATATTTTCCCTGTTTTTCGCTCTGCCTGCTTATACTTATGTTGGTGATGCGTATGTTACGCCAGACAGCTGGAGTAATACGCCAGCCAAAAACTGTATAGTATGTAATAAAACAAGACCGATAACAAAAGCTGGTGCTCTGCATACTATGAAGTAATACACATTGATATTTAAATA
>CAMWVK010000163.1 GCA_947177675.1 uncultured Mucispirillum sp. | reverse complement strand
GTTTTAGCCTGCTGATTTTTAGCTTTCATTAATACAGATTTCTCCATTTTTAATGGCTGTTATAGTGCATATTAATACAATAAATATTACAACAGATGTCATAATCAGTGAAGCATAACCAAGCAGTTTAAGTGTCAAATATTCAAAGCTTGTTTTTTCATATACAGTAATGATTGCCATAGTTAATGCTGCCATAGGAAATGTAAATGCCCACCACGATATAAAAAACTCTATTTTATAGAAATTTTTGATTAATGCTAAAAGTATTAATCCAAAAGTTAAAGCTACATTAAAAAGGATTACTGCAAACATATCATAAGCACCCTGCAGTTTTAAATAGCTTAACATTCCAACAGATGGGGGAGCTATAAATATTGCAAGTGTTGGTAAAAATTTTTGTGCAAGCATACCGTGAAAAATAATCCTGTTAAAGAGGATAGCTGTTAATATTATCCAAAAGAAAATACCAAGAGAAAAAAAGAAATCAAGCAGATAAATATCAGTAAATCCATCCCCTGCAATAGGTACAATAATATTACCTACAACTGGAATAAACCAAGCTGGGTTTGAGTGAGCAAGTTCAATATTTTTATTAAACCAGTATGTTATAGTATAAAATGTAAAAAAAGTCTGCAAACCTGTACCTATTACAAAAAGCGGGAATGCAATATTTTCATACTCATGAAAGACTGTAGACTGCAGCAGCATTGATATAGATATTGCTGCAAAAAAGTTTACTCGGACAGGGTGTTGTATTTCTTTTTTTACTTCATTAGGATAACGAATAAGTTTTACAATATATATTAATGAAATGATTACAGCAATTAATGCAGTAATATATGATAGTGTTTGATAAATTATTTCAGGCAGTAAAAAAACTTCACATGCTTTTTTATAAGCCAAAGTAATACCAGAAAAGCCCATTATAACAGCAAACATCATAACAGGAAAATACTGTAAACGAGAAGAATTTGTGCCATTTTGCATTTCACTCATAATATCCCTTCCTTATAGCTTTTAAAAAAGACTTCTTTTATCTGAATATACTCTTTTCATAAAATAAAGCAAGAATAAAATTTAATTTTTGTATAACTATACATTATCTTAAATTAATCTTTACAAAATTTTCATCTTTATCAATATTTATAAGAACTTTTTCATAAGGTGGAAGCTCTGAATATGAGCCAAAAAAATTATTGGAAAATCCAAATTTTTCTATTGGGTGGTTTGCTGCATTTAAATCAAGTATTTTATTTTCATTTTCATCATGAAATACTTTTACAGCATAATATCCCTTAGGTATAGTTATTTTTGCAGTAACAGTATTCTTTTTAGCAGTGAAGAAAAAAGAATAAGGGACAGGAATACTGCCTGAAAACTCCTGCTGATTTCTGCATAAATGTATCATAATATTACCAGTTGATGATGCAATATTATTTACTTCAAGCACCATCACAACTCTTTCATCTTCTGCAAAAGCATATACTTTGAAAAGCAGTATAAAAATAATTATTAATCTTATATATTTCATTAATTAATCTTCCATATCATAATGTTGTATTTTTTTATGCAGCGTATTTCTATTTATTCTAATAAGCTGAGCAGCCTGAGACCTGTTGCCCTTTGTCATATCAAGAGCTGCCTGTATTAATGGTCTTTCTATGGCTTTACAGTATTCTTCATAAGGGTTAATAGCTTCAGAATGGATACCGCTTTCTAATAAACCTCGTGCAAATTTATATAATTCATCAAGAGTATTTCTTCCTGCTTCAATAAAACCATGCTTTCTTCTAACATCTTTTGGTAAAGAAGATAGTACTATCATACCACTGCTTGTATGGTTAACTGCATGATATATAGTATTAACAAGCTGTCGGACATTACCAGGCCAGTCATAGCTTTGCAGAGCTTCTTTTGCATCTTCATATATTGGAATACTTTTTTTGCCAAAATATCCTAAATCACGCATAATTATTCTGATTAAGTCTTCAATATCTTCCTTTCTTTCTCTTAATGGAGGTATATTTATAATAATAGCAAAGCTGTCCCGTAATCTTTGGTTAAACCTTTGCTGACGGGAAAGTTCTGTTAAGTTCCTGTTGGTAGAAGAAATAAACCGCGGGGAATACATACCCAATTCCTGCTCTATTTTAATAATGGAATTAAGCAGATATTCTTGAAGTTTAGCATTAGCTGATGCAATATCTGAAATATAAACTGTGCCTTTTTCTGCCTTTTTAAAATAGTCATATACCTTACTAAAACCAAGAGAGCCTACTACATCATTTAATTCTACAGGGTTTACTATTACAAAATTTCCAGTTCTGCTGCTTTGGCTGTGGATATATTCTGCCAGCCTGTCTTTACCACAGCCATCTTCCCCTGTAATATGTATGCTCACATCAATAGGAGCAACAACTTCTACTAAATCATATATTTTTTTCATTTTTGCAGAATTATTTACAATACTTCTGTTTTTATATTTAGCAGTATGCTGTTCTCCTGCTGTTTCCTGTAAACTATTGTGATTAGTGTTTTCTTTATCCATAAGCACTACTTTTTAAAATCATATATAGTTGGCTCATTATTGCTGTCTATTGGATAAATAGAATATCCAAAATTTCCAGTAATGGAATCAGTAATCTCATGGGTATCATTATTTACTTTAAAATAAGCTGCATTTACTGGTGCAGGGAAAAGGGCAAGAGGCACTTTATCATCTATGCTTTTAAAATAATCAATAAATACATACTGGGCAGTATTGCCACCAACAGCATAAGAACCCATTTTCCTGTAATCATCATAACCAATCCATGCAACAGTTACAAGGTTTGGAAGAACACCTGCAAACCAGACATCTTTTGAATCATTTGATGTACCAGTTTTCCCCCCAAGCATTCTGTTTACTGCATTTCTGCTTTTCCATGCACCGCCTTTTTCAACAACTTTTACTATGCTGTCAGTTATTAATGATGCAGATTTTGCATCAAGCACCTTTGTCATTTCAGGTTTTTGAAATTCAAATAAAGTTTTGTTATCTATATCTGCTACTCTTGTAACAAAAAATGGTTTTGAAGGCCGCATACCTTGATTAGCAAAAGTAGAATAAGCAACAGCAAGCTCCAGCGGAGAAGCAGAAAGGCTGCCAATGCTTACAGATAAATCAGCAGGAATATCACCTGTAAAGCCAAACATTTTTGCATATCTTATAATTTTTTTAATACCTATTTTTTGTGCAAGTTTAATAGTTACTGAGTTATTTGATACCTGCAATGCTCTTTCAAGAGTCATTTCTCCCATAAACTGACCATCAAAGTTTTTAGGACGCCAGTCTTCTTCCCCTTCTTTGTAACTTTCCTGAATAACTGGTGTATCATAGAAAATACTCATAGGATAATAGCCGCTTTCATAAGCTGCAGCATAAACAAGTGGTTTAAATGTGCTTCCTACCTGCCTTCTCGCCTGCACAGCTCTATTAAAGAAAGATTTAAAATATGACATACCGCCTGCCATCGCATATATTTCACCAGTTTGCGGGTCAATAGATACAACAGCACCTTCTAAATCAGGGTTTTGCTCAATCATATATACACCTGTTGAAACATTATCTTTTAATACAGGCGAAACATATATCATATCATCAACTTCAAAAATATCTGAAAATGATTTTGCCTTAATATTAGTTGTTATCCAGCTGTTTTCTTTAAAATTAATTGAGCCTTCTGAACCGTCACTTAATTTAATTTTTAAAGTATTTTTTTCTGTTTCTGTAATAACAGCTTTTTGGTATCCTAAATCTTTTAAATAGCTTGGCACATCATTATCAAGACGCACATATTTTACTGTGCTGTTATCACTTTCTTTACTAATTACTGCATTATCTATAATATATTCAACCTGCTCCACATCTGCTTCATCTTCTATTAAGATTTTACCAAGTGGACCAGTATATCCTTCTCTTTTTGCAATACTCATTAAATTTTTAATTAATGCATCTTCTGCAGCTATCTGATAGTCTAAATTTAATGTAGTAAATACTTTAATGCCTTTATTCTGTGCATCTTCTATTTTTAAGTCTTCTTCTATATACTTATGAACAAAGTCCATAAAATAACCTGCATAACGCAGTCTTAAAGGTATGCTTTCTGCCAGCTTTACAGTTTCATTTATTGCCGCATCATATTCTTCCTGAGTAATATATTTTACTTCCAGCATTCTTTTTAATACATGGTTTCGTCTATTAACTGCTCTTTTCATATTTAAGTGTGGAGCATAAATTGATGGACCTTTTGGAATACCTGCAATCATAGCAGCTTCTGCTATAGTTAAATCTTTTACATCTTTTTTACCAAAATAGTTAATTGCTGCTGCCTGAATACCATAAGCACCACGACCAAAGTTTACCTGATTTAAATATAATTCTAATATTTTTTCTTTACTTAACTCTTTATCAAGCCTGTATGCAATAATCGCTTCCTTTATTTTTCGTTTTACTTTTCTTTCTGGGGAAAGGTATATTACTTTCACAAGCTGCTGAGTCAGCGTAGAGCCGCCCTCTACCATTCTGCCTGCTTTAATATTTGATACCATAGCCCTTGCAATACCCAATGGGTCTATACCGCTGTGCTCATAAAATCTTGCATCTTCAACAGCAACCACAGCCTGATAAACATAAGGAGGCATTTGGTCAATAGTTATAGGATAACGCCTTTCTGCACCAAGCTCTGCAATAATATTGCCTTTTGCATCATAAACAACCATTGGCTCAGTATATTTAAATTTACTAAATTCATCAGTAGATGGCAGCTGCAGACTCAGCATATAAACATATACAATTATAGATATAAGCCCTATTATTCCAAGAGCAGATAAAGCACCTGCAATATACAAAATAATACGCAGTTTAGAGCGTTTTTTTGGTTTTTTATTATCATTATTGTCATTATTATTCGCAATATTATTTAATTCTTCTACAAGTATTGGAATATTATTTTCATTATTATCTAACTTATTTTCTGACATTGCCC
>CAMWVK010000162.1 GCA_947177675.1 uncultured Mucispirillum sp. | reverse complement strand
TCATATAAATTGCAAAAAATCAAAGCAATATGGTAAATATTTTTATATTGAAATTTCTTCAAAAAATATAAATAATAGTCTATCATAAATATAAAGAGGTTACTTATGGAAAATATTAATGAAAGCACAATTTTTACACGCCGCTCTATCCGTTCATTTATAAAAGAAAAAAAAGTTGAGCAGGAAAAAGTAGATATTCTTCTCCGTGCTGCTATGCAGGCACCTTCAGCATGCAATAAACAGCCTTGGGAGTTTTTAGTGCTTGATGATGAAAAAATAATAGACAGTATTGCACCAATTGATAAACATTATGTGCTTGCAGCTAAAGCTCCCCTTGTAATAATTGTTTTAGGCAATGAGAAAACTACATACAGAGGCGAAAATGGACTTGCATGGTATCCTGAGGACTTATCTGCATCTATCCAAAATATATTATTACAGGCTGTAGAACTTGGACTAGGCTCTGTATGGATAGGCACATATCCAGATGAAAAACGCATTAATGGCTTAAAAAAACATTTTAATATGCCAGAGCATATTACTCCATTTGCTGTTATTGCAATAGGCTATTCCGAAGAAAAACATAAGTTTGTTGATAGATATGATAACTCAAAAGTTCATTATAATAAATATTAATTAGATTATAAGCATTATATAAACCCCTGCTGTGCAGGGGTTTATATTTTATATTTTATTCAAATTCATCTTCCTTTGGTGGAAAAAGTTTTATTGATATCCACATAATCCATTTAAAGAAAAATGGGACAAAAAGCGGCAGCAGGATAGTTGCAAACATCATACCGCCTACAACCGCCCAGCCTAATACATTACGGCTGGCAGCACCAGCTCCTGTGCTTATTGCAAGTGGTATTGTTCCAAAAATAAAGGCAAGAGATGTCATAATAATAGGTCTAAACCTAAGCTGAGCACCTGTAAATGCTGCCTCTTCTAATGTGCAGCCACCTGCCCTGTATTTTTCTACTGCAAACTCTACAATTAAGATTGCATTTTTAGCTGCAAGCCCTACAAGAGTAACAAGAGCAACTTGGAAATAAATATCGTTATTGAAGTTTTTAAAGTATGTTGCAAGCCCTGCACCAAGAGCAGCAAATGGAATAGATATAACAACTGCAAATGGTAATGACCAGCTTTCATACTGTGCTGCTAATATTAAAAATACCATAACCATAGCAAGAGCAAATACAATTTCTGTGCTTCCTGTTGATACTCTTTCTTGATATGACTGACCAGACCAGCCGATAGTATAATCTTGTGGAAGAATACTTTTTGCCACTTCCTCAATAGCTGCCATAGTTTCACCAGAGCTGTATCCATTTCCTGTATTACCTAAAATTTTTGTAGCAGGGAAGTTATTATACCTTTCTATAACATAAGCACCGCCTTTTTGAGTATATGATACCATTGTAGATATTGGAACCATATCACCATTTGAGCTGCGAACATATAGTTTACTTAAATCGCTAGGTGTAGAGCGGTATTCTGCATCAGCCTGAGCATATACTTTGTATGACCTGCCAAACAAGTTAAAATCATTAACATAAGACTGACCAAGTGTTGATGATAACACAGAGAAAATATCTGAAATAGAAACACCCATTGCAAGAGCTTTTTCCCTGTCAACTTCCAGCTGCATTTGTGGTGCAGTAATACTCATAGTTGTTCTTGCACCACTAATTTCTGGTCTTTGGTTAGCTGCCATTACAATCTGCATAGCATACTCATAAAGCTTTTCTGTCGAATCGCCTGCCCTGTTTTGTATCCACATTTCAAAGCCACCTGTAGTACTCATGCCAGGTATTGGAGACGGGTTAAATGCAAAACTTACACCTTCAGGGGTTACTACACCCATACCATATATTTTACCAACTAATGCAAATGATGAAAGATTATCAGTTGTTCTGTTATCCCAGTGAATAAGGTCAATAAATGCTGCCCCCATATTAGGACGGACAGAACCTGCAAGCATATCAAAACCTGCCAAAGCCATAAAACCTTCTACTGATGGGTCTTGTTTAAGTTTATTTGCAAATTCTTCCATATATTTAGCAGTTCTATCTGTTGAAGTTCCATCTGGAAGCTGGACAATAGATAAAACAACACCTTGGTCTTCTTCAGGCACAAGCCCTGTTGGTATATGGGTAAATAAAAATGCTATACCTGCAATAGTAACACCATATATCAGCACAGCTATTATATTATTTCTTAAAATAAATTTTACACCATGGAGATAGCCTTTTGTCATAAAATCAAAGCCTTTATTAAATCCACGATGTAAAATATGTTTTTCTTCCTTGCCATGTTTCAATAAAAGCATACAAAGTGCTGGTGTAAAAGTTAAGGCAACGATACCTGAAATAATAACAGATATAACAATAGTTATGGCAAACTGTTTATACATTACACCTGCCATACCACCCATAAATGCAACTGGGATAAATACAGCTGATAAAACAAGCACAACGGCAATAACTGGACGAGTTACTTCATGCATTGCCTGAGCTGTTGCTCTTTTTACACTTAAACCAGTAGCCATCAGTCTTTCAACATTTTCAACAACAATAATTGCATCATCCACAACCATACCAATGGCTAAAACCATAGCAAACATTGTTAAGATGTTAATAGAGAAACCTAATGCATACATACCTGCAAATGTGCCTATAATAGATACAGGCACTGCAATAGATGGAATTAATGTTGCTCTCCAGCTTTGCAGGAACACATAAACAATAATAATAACAAGAATTAATGCTTCTATTAATGTTTTAACAACTTCTTCAATAGATATTACGATAAATTTTGTGCTATCAAATACAAAGTGATAGTCCATACCTTCAGGAAAGTTTTCTGAAAGCTGCTGAACTTTTACTTTAACAGCATTAGCTGTGGCAAGTGCATTTGCATCTGGAGAAAGATAAATCGCCATTGCAGTAGCCATTACTCCATTATAACGAGATTCAACACCATAAGTTTCTGCACCAAGCTCTAAGCGTGCTACATCTTTTAATCTAAGTGTGCTGCCGTCAGAATTTGCCCTGATAATTATTTCACCAAATTCTTCTGGTGTGCTATACCTTAAAGGTGGTAATACCTGCCAGTAAACATCCGCCTTGCCTTTCATTGGAGCTGCTCCAATAGAACCTGCTGCAAATTGAGCATTCTGTGAGCGGATAACATTTGATACATCATCTGGTATTAAGTTATAATAAGCTAATTTATTAGGGTCAAGCCATACACGGATAGAATATGAATCTTTACCAAATAAGCTTACTTCACCAACACCATCTACCTGTTTTAGTTCATCAACAACATTAAGAGCAGCATAGTTTGCAAGATATTCTTTACTGTAACTGTTATCAGGTGATGATAATGCAACCATCACAAGCATAGATGGGTTTCTTTTTGTAACTGTAATACCAAGCTGCTGCACTTCTGTTGGAAGCTGAGCAAGAGCAGTCTGAACTTTATTATTAACATTTATTGTTGCTAAATCAGGGTCAGTTCCTATGGCAAAAGTTACAGTAACATTTACATAACCTGCACTTGAAGAAACAGAGTTCATATATATCATATCATCAACACCAAAAATTGCACTTTCTAATATTGAAGCTACATTTTGTGCAATTGTTTCAGCATCTGCACCATTATAAGAAGCAGAAACTGATACTTGAGGCGGTGTTAAGTTTGGATACCTTTCAATAGGCAGTATTTGGATACATATTAAGCCTACCAATGTTATAATAATAGATATAACTGTTGCAAAAATAGGCCTTTGAATAAAAAAACCTGCTTGTATTTCTTTATTTTCCATATTAAATACCTGTATTATTTGGCCTGCTGTTGTGGAGCCTGCCCTGCTTTTGACTGCATTGCTTTTACATCCATAACTAATGCATTATCACGCATAATTTTATTAGCACCTTCAACAACAATTTTATCTTCTGCTTTTAAACCATCAAGCACCATAAAATAGTTACCCATATTTATACCTAATGTTACAGGTGTAAAATGAGCTCTGTTTTGAGCATCTACCAAAAGAACAACCTGTTTGCCTTGACGCTGCATAACAGCTTTCTGTGGGATAACTATTGCATTAGTGAGTGTATAACCATCTAATGTTGCTCTTACATACTGTCCGGGCAGAAGTGCCATATATGGGTTTGGAAATTCTGCTTTAATTTTAATATCACCTGTTGCAGAAGTAATCACTTTATCAAAAAAGATAACTTTTCCTGCTTCTGGATATTTTGTATTATCACCAGTATAAACTGTAGATGATAATTCTTCTGCTGCAGTAACTTTTCCTTCATTTGCTAATATTCTCAACTGAGTCATAGTTGTAGCAGGAATAGAAAAGTTTACATATATTGGGTTTACCTGATTAATATATGTAAGCGGTGTAACGGTAGTTGTAGAAATTAAATTACCTTCTGTAAAGTTTGCTTTACTTGTATAGCCTGAAACTGGTGCTATAACATTTGTATAACCAAGACGAATTTTTGAATCGCTTAAATTACCTTGAGCTGTTTCTAATTGAGCTTTTGCTGATTCATAATTAGCAACTGCTGCATCATAATCTTTTTTACTTATAGAATTAGTTTTATAAAGATTAGAAAATCTGTCATAATCAAGTTTTGCCTGAATAAGCTGAGCTTTAGCCATATCAAGATTACCTTTAGCGGCTTTTAATGCAGCTTCATAAGTATCTGGCTCAATAGTAAAAAGCACATCGCCTGCATTTACATACTGACCTTCCTGATATAAACGCTCTCTTAAAATGCCACCAACCTGAGCTTTCACTTCAACAGATTTAGAACCTTCTGTTATACCTACATATTCCACAACAAAAGGAGTATCTTTTTGTTCAATAGTCATTAACTCAACAATAGCTGGCATTTCAGTATTTTGAGCCTGCTGTTCCGTTTTTTTACAGCCTGCAAAAAGAATGAGTGAAATAATAACTAATGGTATCACTTTTGTAATACGATTTTTGTGCATAATAATCACCAATATAA
>CAMWVK010000161.1 GCA_947177675.1 uncultured Mucispirillum sp. | reverse complement strand
ACTCTCTTCTTCTCACTCACAAATCTGTGGCATTTCTATCATTCCATTTTATAATACATATTATTTTGTATGGTATTTGCTTATGAGTATTCAAAAAACAATCAGACTTATGGATATTCAGGATAAGTTTTTAAGCAGTAATCCTGAAGCCCAGATAGATAAATTAAATATTGCTTATGTTTATGCAGCCCATCAGCACAGGGGGCAGATTAGACAGAGTGGTGAGGCATATCTTTCCCACCCCTTAAATGTTGCCTATATTCTTGCAGAAATGAAAATGGATGTGGACTGTATTATTGCAGGGCTTCTACATGACACTATTGAAGATACTGATACTACTTATGAAGTAATAGAAGAAATGTTTGGCTTATCAGTTGCATTTTTAGTAGATGCAGTTTCAAAAATCAGTAAAATATCATTCCGGTCAAAAGAAGAAAAACAGGCGGAATCTTTCAGAAAAATGCTTATATCTATGAGTGATGATATAAGGGTGATTATTATCAAGCTTGCAGACAGGCTGCACAATATGCGGACTATTGAAAGCTTAAGGGAAGATAAGCAGAAACGCATAGCAAGAGAAACTATGGATATTTATGCTCCACTTGCAGACAGGCTTGGTATTGCCTGGATAAAATGGGAGTTAGAAGATAGAGCATTCCGCATATTAAACCCAGAAATGTATTATGAAATACACCAGAAAGTAAAAATGAAACGAGGTGAGAGGGAAGAATATTTAAATGAAGTTAAAGATATTATTTCACTTGCTCTGCAAAAAGCAAATATTGAAGGTGAAATATCAGGCAGACCAAAGCATTTTTACAGCATATATTCTAAAATGATAAAAAAAGGCACTTCCTTTGAAGATATTTTTGATTTGCTGGCTCTGCGTGTTATAGTTAACACAAAATCAGACTGTTATTCTGCCCTTGGTATTATCCACTCTTTATGGACACCAATACCACATAGAATCAAAGACTATATTGCAAATCCAAAGGCTAATATGTATCAGTCAATCCATACTACTGTTATGGGACCTGGTGGTATGATGGTAGAATTTCAAATCCGCACAAGGCAAATGCATAAAATAGCTGAAGAAGGGGTTGCAGCCCACTGGGTATATAAGGAAGGTCGTATATTTAATCCTAAGGAAGATAAACAGTTTGTATGGATTAGGCGTGCTTTAGAATATGATAATAAAGAAAAAACACCTACAGAGTTTGTGAATGCAATTAAAGAGGATATATTTCAGGAACAGATATTTGTTTTTACTCCACATGGTCATGTAGTAGAACTTCCTGTTGGCTCTACACCTATTGATTTTGCATATGCAATCCACTCACAGGTTGGTCATACTTGTGTTGGTGCAAAAATTAATGGCAAAATTGCACCATTAAAGGCAGTATTAAACAGCGGTGATAAAGTAGAGATATTAACATCGCAGACTCAAGAGCCTAGAAAAGACTGGCTGAATATTGTAAAAACTAATAGAGCTCATTCAAGAATTAGTGCATTTTTGCGGAAAAAAGATGCAGAAAGAGCAATTTTGACAGGCAGAGAGCTTTTGAATAAAGAATTTAAACATTCTGGACTTGATTTTGATGAAATTATAACAGACGAACAGAATGTAAAAAAAGCCCTTGATAAGTTTTCAATGCATAATCTTGATGAATTAATTACCCATATAGGATTTGGTCAAATTTCGGCAAGGAAATTGCTACATCTTTTTTTACCTGATATAAGAGAAGAAGAAATAGATGTTGTAAAGCAGGTTATTAACAGGAAATTAGAACCGTTTAAAATAAGCGGTATAGACAATATGATGATAAAAACAGCTAAATGCTGTTCACCACTGCCGGGAGATGCTGTTAAAGGATATGTTTCAACAGGCAGAGGGATAATTGTCCATAAAGCAGACTGTCCAAATATTACAAAACTGGAAGATAATAAAGACAGGATAGTTGATGTGGAGTGGGATAATTCTAATAAAGTGAGTATGCCTGTTAAATATAAAGCAATACTTGAAGATATGCCCGGGGTATTTGTTGAAGTATCCACTATTATAAAAGATATGGGTTTAAATATTTATGAAATGAATATAAAAAACTATGGTGACGGCACAGCTAAAATGGAATTTGTTGTAATGGTTACAAGTAAACAGCAGTCAGATAAGCTTTCTGAAAAAATATGCAGTAATAAGCATGTGATTTCAGTAAAACAAAGTTAATTTTTGGAGATATATATATGTTTAATGGAAAAAATATTTTAATTACAGGTGGCACAGGCACTTTTGGAAAACAGTTTGTAAAGTATATTGCAGAAAATTATAAACCAAATAAAATTATTATTTTTTCTAGAGATGAATTTAAACAGTATGAAATGGGCAGAAAATATAAAAACATAGATAACTTGCGATTTTTTATAGGCGATGTCAGAGACAGAGACAGATTAAACCGTGCATTTTATGGTGTAGATTATATAGTTCATGCAGCAGCATCTAAACAGGTGGTTGCTGCAGAATATAACCCTTTTGAAGCTGTTAAAACAAATATAATGGGTGCAGAAAATGTAATAGAAGCCGCTATTGATGCAGGTGTTAAGAAAGTTGTTGCATTATCTACAGATAAAGCTGCAAACCCTATTAACTTATATGGTGCTACTAAACTTGCAAGTGATAAACTTTTTGTAGCAGGCAATGCTTATGCTGGCGGCAGGGTTACAAGATTCAGCATTGTCCGATATGGCAATGTGCTTGGAAGTCGTGGTTCTGTTTTACCATTATTTTTAGAGCAGAAGAAAAAAGGGGTCATTACTATAACTAACAGGCAGATGACAAGATTTTGGATTACTATTGAGCAGGCTATTGAGCTTGTTATAAAAGCATTTCATAAAATGGAAGGTGGGGAAATATTTGTTCCTAAAATTCCATCTGCTACTATGGAAGAATTTGCAAAAATCATAGCACCAGAATGCAGAATAGAAGATATTGGTATAAGACCTGGTGAAAAAATGCATGAAGTAATGATTCCCAGCGATGATGCACGACATACATTAGAATTTGATGACCATTACAGGATTATGCCTGAATTTAGAAACTGGGAAACCACATCAAAACGGTTAAATGGTAAAGTTCTGCCAGAAGATTTTTGTTATTCAAGTGATAATAACCCTGAAAAAATAAACCCTGAATTTTTATACAAAATAATGCAGTCTGTTCAAGAAAAAATTAATGATATGGCAAAGTAATATGAATAAGATTACTTATGGCAGACAAACTATTAATCAAGATGATATAGAGGAAGTTATAAAAGCATTAAATTCTCCAGCTATTACTCAAGGTGAATTCGTTCCTGCTTTTGAAAATGCTTTAAAAGAATATACTGGTGCAAAATATGCTATTGCAGTATCTTCTGGCACTGCAGCACTGCATGCTGTTTATGCTGCTCTTGGATTAAAAGAAAATGAAGAAATAATTACAAGTCCTAATACTTTTGCTGCAACAAGTAATGCTGCCCTTTATTTAAATGCAAAAGTTAAGTTTGCAGATATAAATGCAGATAATTTTTTAATAGATGAAAATAAAATAAATCCACTTATTACAAAGAATACTAAAATAATCACCCCTGTTCACTATGCTGGGCTTACATGTAATATGGAAGAAATCAGCAGCACTGCTAAAAATCATAATATAAAAATAGTAGAAGATGCATGCCATGCACTGGGAAGTTATTATAAAAACAGTAAAACAGGCAGCTGCACTTATTCTGATGCAGCAGTTTTCAGCTTTCACCCAGTAAAACATATTACCACTGCAGAAGGTGGTGCTGTTCTTACAAATGATGAAGAAGTATATAAAAAATGCCTTTTATTCCGCAGCCATGGTATAGAAAAAAATAATTTTAAAAATATACCAGACAGTCCCGCATATCATGAAATGCAGTTTTTAGGTTATAATTACAGAATGACAGATATTCAGGCAGCTTTGGGTATTAATCAGCTTAAAAAAATAGAGAGTTTTGTAAAAAGAAGATTAGAGGTTGCAGATATATATTATGATGCATTTAAAAACAGCAGCATAATTAAAATGCAGAAAAGGTATAATGACAGGCTTAATTCTCACCATTTATTTTCAGTAGTGTTTGAAAATAATTCTTTAAGAGATAAAGTATATTATTATTTAAAAGAAAATAATATATTTACTCAAATCCACTATATGCCTGTAAATAAGCACCCTTATTATGAAGTTTTAGGATATGATTATAAAGAAACACCGCTTGCTTATGATTTTTACAGACGGGAGCTTTCTCTGCCTGTTTATCCGCTTTTAACTAATGAAGAAGTTTATTTTGTAATAGATAAAATTAGTGTTGCATTAAAGGTATTGTAATGAAAACAGGTATAGTTATTCAAGCAAGGCGTTCTTCCACAAGACTTAAAGATAAAATATTAATGGAACTCCCAGCAGGAAGCGGCATTTCTATGCTTGGAAGAGTAATAATGCGTGCTAAAAAAGCATGTAATAGCATTATTCTTGCAACAAGTGATAATCAGGATGATGATTTAACAGAGCAGGAAGCCTTAAAATATGGTGCAGAAGTATTTAGGGGAAGCCTTGATGATGTGCTTATGCGGTATATTAAAGCATGTGAAAAATATGGAATAGAAAGAATTGTGCGGATTACAGCAGACTGCCCGTGCATTGATTATGAAGTAATAAAAGAATGTATAAATATTCATAAAAACTCATCAGTTGATTATGTATCTAATGTAGAAAAAAGAACTTTTCCACATGGGCTTGATACAGAAGTGATAACCTTAGATGCTTTAAAAAGAACTGATAAAGAAGAAAAAGATATAAAAGTTAGAGAGCATGTAACATGGCATGCAAGAAAAAATGACAGCTATACTAAAATAGATTTTTTAGAGAAAAGCGGTAGTAACTATTCAGATATTCGTATTACTGTTGATACTTATGAAGATTATGCTTTAATGAATTTGATTTATTTTATGCTTGGCGATGATTTTAATTATAAAGATATTATAAACC
>CAMWVK010000160.1 GCA_947177675.1 uncultured Mucispirillum sp. | reverse complement strand
ATTAATAACACTGTATAATAGATGAAATGGAAGAATGATATGAACTTATCCAAAAAATTTGGACAAAGCCATATGAGAAGCTTATTCAGTCAATAACAAAAATTTTTAGAAATATAATTTAGGACTGCATTGCACCAGCAGTCTATTCTGATGAGTATTTTTTATTAAGCTATGCTCCGAGAGTGTAGAAAACGGCTTGCCATTAATATGGGCAAATCCAGAGGGATTTTTTATTTCCAACGCTATTCGCTAGGAAAAATCCCACTTCGTAAAAATCACTCACCCTGTTTTTGCGAGGATACTTTTTGCTCCACTTTGCTACGATTATAGAAACAATAAGGATTAATAAGCCCGATATGTTTTCCTGAACTGTTGTTGAAGAAGTGAAAAAAAGTGGCTAGACATATAGTGAAGAATCTTAAAATATAAAAATCTCTTTAATCTATCTATGACAGTTTAAACAGTGATACGCATACAAATTATCAGCCATTAAGACACATCGCTCGTTTCACTCTCTCTGTGAGACATAAGTGATATTTTATCCTAAAAGCCTATATCTATTCAGCGAATTTGGTAGAAATATACTTACTTGTATTTTTTATGTTTTTTCTATATACTTTTTATGTGAGCATTCTGAATGGTTAAGCTCACCAGCACGCAAATATGGATTAGGCTGTTTGCTCACCAACTTTTTAATTTTTACAATTTTAAAGGAGGTGTGTATGTATGAAATATATGCTTTTTTATAGCTATCACTTTCTTATATACAATAATAAAAAACCGCCTATAAAATAGACGGTTCAAACTGTGTTTAAGTTTAGCCGTTCAGGGACTTCTTTGTTAACAGTCTAGTCCCTGCATGCTACTGATAATATAATAAATATTTTATACAATTTCAAGTCTTTTTATTTATATATATTAATTTTGTAAAATCTAAAAATGATTGCAGCTGCACTTATTCTATTTATTTTATTCTTATAATTTAAATACTGCTTTAAATTTAGTTAATTATATATATTCTAGATACTTCGCCTTTGGGTCTAGCCACTTTTTTTGATTTCTCACCTCTCGGTCGGAAAAAAGTGTCCTCGCAAAAAACGCTCGTCAGTATGACATAAGCAGAAGTGTCTATATTATAAATCGCCTTGCACACTATCTATTATGAGCCTGATTTTTAGGGGAGCATTTTTACGACGCAAGGGCTTTCCAACTGAATAGGGATGAATCAAAAGTCCGTAACTGGAGAAGAATCTTAAAGCATGCCAATCTTTTTATTCTGTAACAGTTTAAACTGTGATACACATAGAACTTATCAGCAGTTAAGAAATTTTATTCGTTTTACTCTCTCAATAAGATATATTTACTTGCTTGTTCAGATTTTTTGGATAAGTTCATTTTACATCAGGTTTAAAATTATGTAATATTGGATTTAAATTATTTTTTTAAAATAAGATATGCTGAAATCACAGCAGTCTGCAGGGCAGGTACAAGATTTTTCTCATCAAAATCAAAATAATCATTATGATGACCTGCATATCTGTCAACACCTGCTTGAATATATGTGCCTATACCATTATGTTCCTGCACATAACTCATCATGCTGGCATAATCTTCACCAGCACCAAAGCTGACATTTTCTATTATTTTTTTATATTCTGGTATATATTTTACTGCTTTTTTAACATATTCTATCATTTCCCAGCTGCTTTGTCCGCTGCTTGAGCCGCCTGTTGTTTTTATGGAATAAGTGCAGTCTTCCATTAGTGCAGAAGCTTCTAATATTCTTTTAGTTTCTTTTACCATATAATCATTTAACTGGTTTGTTTCGCCCCTTGTTTCCATAACAAGCTCTGCTTTATCAGGAATAACATTTCTGCATTCTCCAGCAGTAAGCTTTCCAACATTTATTCTTGTAGTACCTTTGCTGTTTCTACTGATAGCATGTAAATTCAGGGCTGCATTGCAGGCAGCAAGCAGGGCATTTTTACCATCTTCTGGGTATGCTCCTGCGTGAGCCCCTTTACCATAAAAAGTTACATCATACTTAGTAGAAGCAAGAAATTTATCTGCTCCGCATATAACAGTCTGGCTGTCATCTGCCTGAAAGCCAATATGCATACCTATTATATGTGTAATACCGTTACAGGCACCAGCCTTTATCATAGGCACAGCACCGCGAAGTCCTTCTTCTGCCGGCTGAAAAATAAAGCGAATACTGCCTTTTAAACTGTCTTTAATACTTGCAATAATCTCTGCAGCAGCAAGTGCTAATGATACATGGGCATCATGACCGCAGGCATGCATTGCCCCTTTATTTACTGATGAAAAGTTTTCTTTATTTGGTCTGTGGTTATTATCGCTTGTTTCAGTTATATCGTTACTGTCCATATCAAAACGGAAGGCAAGGTGTGGATAGTCATCACTAAATTTCATATCTGCCCAGAATCCTGTATAACCATGTGTCATTTTTTCAACAAGAGATATATCTGCCCCTTGAGATATTGCACGCTGCTGGTTTTCCTTTAATACTTTTTCAGAAGGTACACCAACCATATAGTCTTTATTATTTGCTTTTTCGCCCATAGTTACAGAATAACCTAATTCTGCCATTCTTTTTTGAGCAATAGATGATGTGCGAAATTCTGTCCAGCCTGTCTCTGGGTGTTTATGTAAATCTCGCATGCATTTTATAAGCTCGCTTTTTTTTTCTTCTGATAATCTTTTTATTTTTTCTATAATAATATCCGTAATTTTTACCTATTTGTTTTATTAAAGACATATAATCATTTATACAATTAAGAGCAAATACTGCCCATAGTGCCATTACTTTAAGCTGTTTCAAAATGTGCCTGCTTTTGCCGTTGATTAAAAGAATAATAGCAGCAGTAATTCATTTTTTCCAAACTTCAGCATCAAACACTCTGTTTATATTATCATTAAAAAATAATTTTACATAGAATAATGATATTAAAATATTTATTTGTAAAGAAAACTATTTTTATAGATTTGCCTTTAAAAATTTATTTTAAAAGTAGTGCCTGATTTACCATCACTTTCCACAATTATTTCCCAGCCGTGGGCATCTGCTATATTTTTAACAATAGAAAGCCCAAGTCCTGCACCACCCGTATTTCTATTCCGTGATTTTTCTACTCTGTAAAACCTTTCAAAGATTTTTTCCTTGTCTTCTTCTGATAAACCAATACCAGTATCTGTTACTTGAAATACAGCATGTTCATTTTCCATATAAGTGCTTACTGTAACACTGCCATAGTCTGTATATTTAAGTGCATTATTTATAATATTTATAATAAGCTGTATCAGTTTATCTTCCTGTGCTTTGACTATTATTCCTTTTTGCAGATTTGTTATTAATTCAATATTTTTCCTTTTAAAAGCTGCTTCAAAAGTAGAGCATACATTTTCAACAACTGATGCAAGTTTTACATCTTTTATATCTGGGATAAAGTCATTTGATTCTATTGCTGTAATATTTTCAAGTTCGCCAACTAAACTTGTAAGCCTTATGACTTCCTGCAACAAACCATCAAGCCTTTCTTCTGTTGGTTCAAAAATGCCGTCAATTATAGCTTCTAACTGGTTTTGAATAACATTTAATGGAGTTCTAAGCTCATGAGAAATATTTGATGCAAGCTGTTTCCTTAAATCTTCCTGCTGAAGTAATGATTTTCTAAGCCTGTCAAGTGATATGGAAAGCTTTATAATTTCAGTAGTAGATGACGAAACTTTAATATCAGTAGTTAAGTCGCCTTTTATCATATTTTCTGCTTTTTTCTGCAGATATGTAATAGGGCTTGAAAACCGTGATGATAATATCATCATAAAAGGTAAAGATAGAAGTAAGGCAGTAATTAATGATATTAATATATATGTAAGAATGCTTTCTTTAAATGTAATATCTTTTGGAGTAAAAAGACTGTCAGTAAATTGAACAATATAGACTTTGCCTTTTATTTGGTTTTTATAGTTTACAGGGTAAATATTACGCCAGTATCTATGGACTGCTGATGTATTATTTCTAGCAGAAATAGTGTGTTCAGAAGTCCATATTAATTTACCGTCATTATCATATAAGGTAAAATAACAGCCTTCTTTCATAGCCAGTTTTCCTATTTCATTGCCATTGAAATTATTCCACGACTTATGCTCAGCATAAAATGTTTCAAGGCGGGATACTATCAAATCAAATATTTTGCTTTGTTCTGCCCATTTATAGTCATAGAAACAACTGTCAATAGTTGTTCTAAACATAAAGGACAGAATAAAAAGCGAAATAATAGTAACAAGCAGAAAAAGCAAAAGAAACTGCTTTTTAATGCTTAATTTCATATTTTAGTTCCAGCAAATTTGTAACCTACACCATATTGAGTAACGATATATTTAGGGCTTTTAGGGTTATCCTCAATTTTCTGGCGAAGATTTTTAATATGGCTGTCAACTGCTCTGTCATATCCGTCATATTTAGCACCAATTGCACCTTCAATTAAATCTTCCCTTGAAAAATATCTGCCAGCATTTTGGGCAAGAAATTTCAGCAGTTTATACTCATTAGGTGTTAAGGTAATTTCAGTATCATTTTTCTTAACAGTTCTAGAAGTAAAATCAATGGATAAGCCATCATTATAAAGAACAGCACTATTTTCACTGAAAAGTCCTGCACGACGCAGCACAGCTTTCACTCTTGCCACCAGCTCTCTAGGGGAAACGGGCTTAATAAGATAATCATCAGCACCAGTATTTAAAACATTAACTTTTGAATCCTCAGAGCTTTTTGCAGTTAGGACGATGATAGGTACATCGCTTGATTTTCTAACCATTTTACAAATTTCTTCACCAGAAATATCTGGCAGCATTAAATCAAGGATAATCAAATTAAATGTTTTTTCATTTAAAATGTTTACCGCTGCTGAGCCTAAAATAGCAAAAGAGACATTAAAGCCTTCTTTTTCTAAGTAGGACTTAATTGTTTCTGCAACTTTGATTTCGTCTTCAACGATTAATATATTAATTTTATCACTCATAATAAATATATATACATTGATTTTTTTCTCTTGACAAGTA
>CAMWVK010000159.1 GCA_947177675.1 uncultured Mucispirillum sp. | reverse complement strand
TGGCTCTTGTTGTTAAACCTATTTTTAATATACCTGCATCACCAAAGTTGATACCTTTTAAGCTTGCTTTGATACCGTTGGCATTTACATGCTTACTCCAGCTGTCTGGTGTAACATACGCATCGCCAATATAAGCATAAGCAGGAAATACAATAGATAACAACATCGTTAATATAGTTAACATAAGCCTTTTCATAGGCATTACTCCTTAATTGTTTTATAAAGTTTCAAGAAAAGCACTATCTTCTTCAATAAAGCCTAATAAAAGGCAGGATAGTGGATAGTATAACCTGTCACCCTCTTTATACTTTTTAATACTTGATGAAAAATAACCAAGCCAGTTTAAAAGATGGTCTTTTATAAAACTTTTTTGCAGGTTTATTAAACTTTCAGCCTGTGCATTATCACCTTTTTCTATATTTTGGTATGTTCCCTTTGAAAGGTATGACATGAACATAAGCTCATAAGATAAATGGTCATGTGGCTCATTAGAGGTATGTTTCATATCAAAACTGCACATTTTATATAAACTGCGGACTTCAAGTTCCTGCTCCTGCATAGTTAAATGAAGTGGAGAAACATATACAGATTCTGATATTGCTGCTGCATTACCAAGACAAAAAAGCCTTGAATATTCTCTGCTGCAGCATTCTAATAAGTTTTTCTTTGCTGTATCATTACTTGCTTTATATTCCCTTACAACCTCTGATAAACAGGAAACTCCATATTTTATATGTTGATTGTCTGTATTTTCTGCCATTTCTTCATATATTGGCATTAAATCTTCCAGCATTTTAATTTGCTTTACTTCCATAAGAGAAAGAAATAAGTCAGACATTGCAGCATAAGTTACTTCTCTCCCCTGCATTATACTTATTATTTCATCATTTAACTGCATTGCAACTCCATTAGCTCACCTGCCTTATATAAGCAGGTGAGTATTTAATTTTCTGTAACAGTTTATATACGAGCTTTTTTTCTAAATATTACAGATGGATGTGTTTCTGACGGGTCTGCATAGATATTTGCACCATTTACATTGATTTCAACATAATCTACTGCATCAGGATATGATGATTTCAACATATCTATTGGACCCCAGTCTAATGCTCTTTGTGGGCATGTTGCAACACAAGTTGGTTTTTCACCTTTTTTAATTAATGGTAAACACATATCGCATTTATTAGCTGGGTGGTCTACCTGCCAGTAAATACCTTTTTGTGGTTCCTGCGTATAATTTTCGTTATAATTTGCACCAGTATCAGCTCTATCAATGGCTTTATATGGGCATGCGGTAATACATGAACCTGCACCTTGACATTTATTTCTATCAACTACTACTGCACCAAACTTATCATCTTTGTATATCGCATTAAATGAGCATGCAGGTAAACATTTTGGGTCTGCACAGTGGTTGCAGCTTAATGTTGTATTAATAACATTAGAATTAGGGAAAGTGCCTTGTTCTTCTGTATAAAGTTTTCTTAAAGCCACAGGTCCCGGTAAAATATCATTTCTATCTTTACATGCAACTACACAAGCATGGCAGCCAATGCAGCGAGTTTGGTCTATATAAAATCCGTATTGCATATTCTCATCTCCTATATAACTTGGATACCAACTTTAGTATCGTTTGATAATGTCATACCTTGGCATATTCTTGAAGGTCTTATGCTCATAAGAGTATTTGAACAGCCGCCTGTATCTATTTTATGAGTAATATTTGTAACTAGTGTAGTAAATTTTTCATCAATTACAGATGCCCATGCACCCTGACCTATCATAATTTCACCATCATGAATAAGTTTAGAAACTTGAGCATAAGCATAAATTGCACCACGGTCATTATAAATAACAACTCTTGCACCTTTTTCTGTAATACCTAAATCAGAAGCAGTATTAGGGCTTACAAATACTGGTTCGTAGACATTTTCATCACATATTGCAGCATTTTCGCCATATACTTTATTTTGACCTCTGTCTAAACTATAAAATGCTGGATTACCATTAATGTCTTTTTTATAAAGCTCATTTAAGTAAGCATTTGAGTTTAATGTAGAGTGAGAACGATACTGCATGTGCCAGTTGTGAAGACGGTAAGTGTAACCTTTTGCATCTGTTCCTAATGGATCTGGATGAGCATATCCCTCTTCTTTAGAAGCATGAACGCCTTCAACAAGTGGTATATACATAGGAACTGGGTAAACATACATACCATTAGTATGTGTTTCTCCTTTTGTTTTAATGGAGCCATTTACAAGCTGAACTGATGTATCATTGTTATTAAAAAGCCTTGCCTCATAATATTCACACATACCTTGAGAGTAAGCCTCTATTTTACCAGTAGGTGTATTTAATAAATTTGTTTCAGGGTCGTTTCTAAATGTGTTCCAAATAATATATATAGGGCTGCTTATTTGAGTACCAGAAGTAACAAGTCCTTTTTGAACAAACTCTTCAAAAGTCATACCAGCATATTCGCCTGCTGCAGGTGCAGTATATATGCTTTTTAATAATAAGCGTTCATCACGAATTTCTGTAGCTGCATTAGTTAAACCGCCTGTAAAACTGCTGCCTAAATAATCATGTATTCTCCATGTCATTTCATAGTCAGATAATACTTCACCTGGAGCATCAACTGCTTTTGGTGAAAAATGAACTGCATCATTTACAGTTTTGTAAAAATTACGCTCAAAAGCCATAGCTGCAGGAAGCACATAGTCAGAATACTGAGCAGATGAAGTCATAAAGAAATCAGATGTTACAAGTAATTCTAACTGATATTTTCTGTTAGGGAAGTTAGCATCTTCTGATACTGTTTGTTTATTTGCCATTTTAAGAATTTGAGTAGTAAGGTTATAATCACCTGCCTGATTAACAACACAGTTACCACCAAAGTTAAATATAAGTTTAATAGCTGGTCCATTTGCTACATCTGTAACACCCCACCTTGATTTACCAGTTGCACCTTTTTCAATAGCATCCTGCCACATAAATACTGGGAATGAACTGTTTGTTTTTTCTTTATTTGAAACAGTATGAGTTAATTTCGTTTCATCAAATCTTTTTCCAATATTTGAAATACCAGCAGTGCTGCTTTGAAGTCCTGTACCTGCTTTAATATTTGCTTTTAAACTAGAATCTGCCCATGGAGTAGTGTGTGGCGTAAATGACGGCAGATATTGTGCATCTTTTGCAGCAGAGGCTGATGGGTTACCAAATGCAGCACCATTTTTACCAAAGCAGCCTAATACACCAGCAAGAACAAAGAATGCTCTAATACCCTGCTCACCTTCGGTATTTCTTTGGAAACCGCCAATCTGCAGTAATGATATACCACCCCAGCCATTATTATAAGAAACTTGTGCAAGATATTCTGCAAATGCTCTAATAGTATCAGCAGAAACACCTGTAATTTTTTCTGCCCATTCTGGAGTTTTTGGTGTTTGACCATAACATTTAGTTTTTTTGCCATGCAGTTCATCTTTTCTATTTACTGTTTTAGGGTTACCTGCTTCATCTACACCAGCATACCAGTCAAATGAATCTGCACTTGTATGGTATCCTATTTCTTCAGGGTAAATTGATGCTTTTTTATTAAATGCTATTTTTTCATTACCAAAAATATAAGCAGAATATGAGCCGCCTTCTGCTACTGGGTAGTCAGTTTCTGTAACTTCTGTTCTATAAGAATAAGTAGAGCCTTCTCCTGTATCAGGTAATTTATCAAAGAAACCATGAACATATTTCGCAACCTTTCTTGGATTTAAATATCTAGTAGTCTGCCAAATATCGCCAGTTCCGACTGTTTCTATATGTTTGGAAACTAAGTGATAAAGCATAGCTGCAATTAATGCACCATCTGTTCCACCAACAGGTGTAATTACTGGCGGCACATTGCCAGCACCAGTTGCAAGCATAGATGCAGTTTTAGAAATACGCTGGTCAACACAAATTACCGGCACCCCCATATCTCTTGCTTGGGTTAAATACCAAGAAACATTACAAGAGCCTATCATTTCTGAAGGGTTACCACTCCATAAAACAATAGCTTTTGAATTTTGTAAATCAGGTGCAGAGTTTGCTCCGGGATAAGTGTTACCCCATGTAAAATAACCTGCTGTATACCAGCTAGGGAATGAATAGTCATCATGATATGCATATTCACCGCCTAAACCAAATAAAAGATTTGCTGAAAATTGACGAGAACGAGGATATTCTGCACCATCACCTGTTGAATAAAATCTGTGGAAAGATTCTGGACCATAAGTATTTTTAATTCTTATCATTTCAGAAGCAATTTCTCTTGCAGCCTGAGCCCAGGAAATTTTAACAAAGCCTGATAAATCACCACGCTCTTTAGTTTGTTTTAATGGATATAAAAGCCTGTCAGGACGATAGAGCCATTGTTTTTTTGAACGGCAGCGAACGCAGCCTCTTCTTTGAGAATCATAAATACCTTTATTATCTATCATATCATAGCCAGGTCTGTTATCTGTTGTAAACCTAACTACTCTGCCGCCTGCTACATGGGCAGCAATTCCGCATGCACCACCACCGCAGTTGTGTGGTGAACAGCCCATAAACACTGTTTCTTCAAGTGTTTCATCTACTATGGGAGTATTACTGCCAGCCCCCCCCCGTATATAATATCTGAACCGCCATCTTTAGAGCAGCCATACATGGCAGCCATTGCACCAAGTGCTGCTGTGCCTTTTAAAAAGGAACGCCTTGATACTGAGCTTTCTTCTAATGATTTTAAAACATTAGTTTCTTTTCCCATATTCTTTGCCTCCAATAATAATATATTTTCTAAATATAATAATTTTTTTTTATTAGTCAATATCTAAAAATACATAATTTATACAAATTTAACATTTAAAATCAAAATGTTAAACTTTTTAAATTTCTTTATATAAAAGTATTTTAAGATATTTTTTATCTGAATATATTAGTTAATTTTAGGGAAAAAATATAATGATTATAATTACATAACAGCCTTTATAATATTGCAGATATGCTTTAAAATGCAGCTGAAAAATAAATTTTTATATATTATTTAAAAAAATGTCCGTTCTATTTTAG
>CAMWVK010000158.1 GCA_947177675.1 uncultured Mucispirillum sp. | reverse complement strand
CAGCGTCAGATGTGTATATCTTACAGTGACTACTCTGGTATGGTTTTTCTATTTTTCCAAAATTTTACAACGCCTAAATTTACCTTCACTTATACTGCTAATAATTTCATTTATTGTTATATTTGTATATGTATTTATTTCATCTTTATTTTTCTCACTGAATAATGATTCTAAAAAATCATCTCTGCCATTTAAATTACTATGTAATTCTTTATGTATTCCTGCCCCCGCTTCTACTCCTATGGCTGATGTATAATCATTGGATAATATATCTAGTGATAAATTATTATCCATTGCATATAAATATGCTTTCTCTATATTTTTAGCTGTGCCATATTGAGTTAACAATTTATCATATTCTTCATGAGTATAAAATAAGCTTTGCATATATGGTATATCTCGTTCTGGATTATAAAAACATTCACTATATTCATTTATAAAATCCATATCAAATCTGTAACCATTTATTGTGCCTTTTTCCAAATCCATCTTGCTGGTATCTATTTTTATATAATCACTTAACCCTAATTCTTTAATTAATTTTGCATCTCGTTCAAAATTAGAATAAAATGGTATTATTGCATACGGTCTTTGTTGTGACGGAATATCTCCTTCTTTTAGCTCACTTCTTGACATTCCTTTTGCAAAAGTTAACTTGACTTCTTCAGCCAGTTGAATAAATTCTTTTCTGATAGTATTTAGCCCACTCCACTTATTTACACTAGCTGCTTTTATATCATCTATATCTTTTGTAAACTGTTCTATTCCCTTTATTCCTGTTGTTGTTAATGCGGGAGAAGCAAATATATCATTATCCTTTAATATTTTTTTTTCTTCTTCACTTAATCCTGATATAAATTCTTCTGCATATTTTTTAAAAACATCTTCGCCTTTATAAAATGCTTTATTTGTCTCGGAGTGTGCTGTTACATCTATCGATGCATATAATTCATAATCTGGATACATTTCTATAAATTCATCTCTTGTTATCCATTCATCACTTTCTTTTGGTAGTATCATTACCCGACCATTTTCATCTATCCGCATATCCTGATACATAAATGAGCTGTCTATATGTAGTGGAGTATCTATTAGATTATCAGATTGTCCCCAAGGATAATAAATATGTATGCCATAATCTTCTTTGTATTGAATAGCTTCTGGTAGACATGAAGCAGTGCCACTTATTGATGTTGCCTTTTGAGCTATTGCCTCTCTTGCTAACTGTTCCTTAAATTTTTCTAATGTATCTAATCCTTTTCCTAAAGCTTTTGAATTTGTCCGCATACTCATTAAAAATCCAGATTCTTGGGGCTTTTTATTGTAATATCTGTCCATAAAATCTGTTACATATGGTTTGCCTGAACCTAGTGTATGTTTTTCATAATATTCATACATAAATGCTGTATATGGTTTATCTTTTAAAAATTCTGATATTTCTTCATCGCTGTAATCTGGTTTATTAACTGTTTCTATTTGTATAGTTTCTTTTGATGTAATATCCACTTTATCCATTTCTGTTTTGTATTTGGCAGATGTATCTGCAAATTGTAAAGTATTATTTTTATAATTACTTTGCAATATCTGTGTATTAGTGTAATTATTATTTATCTGCATAACAATCTCCTTAATAAACAGTGGAATATTTTTCCTAGTATATAGTGACTATATCTTAAATTTTAGCAAATTCATTGCCAAATGTTATTATTTAAGTGTTATTTCAGCTAATAGATATTGACACATTTATACTCTTTTATTATAACTTCACTATGAATGAATACAGCTATATTGAAATATATAAAGATAAGAATATATTAGCAGTGCAGAAAAATCACGGCATATATGTCATACCAGACAGAAAAAATACTGTTATACCGTTAATAGATATTTTAAGGCATGATTATGGTGAAGTATATGTTATCCACCGCCTTGATGCAGGCACTGGCGGATTAATGATATTTGCAAGAAATAAATCTGCCCACAGGCATTTATCTATGCAGTTTGAAAAATCTGCTGTTACAAAATATTATATTGCTGTTACTGAAAATAAAATATTTCCCCAGTCTTTAATGCTGCCTATTGCTAAATCAAACCATGGAAAATATTCTGTCAATTTTAAAAGTGGTAAAAATGCAGTCACTTCTTTTTATAATCTTTCATCAAGCGATAAAGGTGCATTAATACTTGCCAGTCCTAAAACTGGCAGAACTCACCAGATAAGAGTGCATCTTAAATCATTGAAAGCTCCACTTTACCAAGACTTTCTTTATAATAAAAAGACTGATGATAAGAGACTTACTCTGCAGTGCTTTTATATGGGTTTTTTAAATCCAAAAAATGAAAAATATATCGGCTTTAAGTCAAATATTACAAATTTTATTCTTAAACATATCAATCTGCTTGAATTATCAGAAAAAAATGTGTATCAATATAATTATGAAAGCAAACACTCAATTTAAAAATATACTCGTATTTAACCCTGCTTTTTTAGGGGATACTATAATTACTACACCATTAATAAGAGCTCTGCATGTGCTTTATCCAAAAGCAAGAATATCTTTCTGCGTCCGTCCAGAACATGCCGACCTTTTTTATAATATACCATTTATTAACGAAGTTATTATTTTTGATAAGCGTAATACTCAAAAAGGTTTTTCAGGGCTTTTAAAGTTTGTAAAAATTGTTTCAAACTATCAGTTTGATTTAATTATTAATTTACATTTATCACTTCGCTCTACTACTTTATTTTCTATGGTAAAAAATACATGCGTTATCGGTTTTTCTTCTGCAGTTATGAGCTATCTTTTCAATAAAAGAGTGGAAAAAAAGCAGGAACTTTGTGAAGTGGAAAGAAATCTAATGATTTTAAGTGCATTGTGTGATGATTTTTCATTAGAAGAAGCAAAAAAAATCGGCGGTCAGTTGACAGCTTATATTGATGAACATTTAAAAGAAAATACTCTTTCTTATTTTGCTGTTTCTGCCCCTCGTAAAAAGGTTGTTGGTATTGCTCCAGGAAGTGTATGGCCTACAAAAAGATATCCAGTAGAATATTTTGTAAAGGCTGCAGAAGATTTATACAGTAAAGGCTATGCAATAGCATTATTCGGCGGCAAAGATGATAGAGACAGCCTTGATGAATTTGCAAAGCTTTTTAAACACCCTTACTTTGATTTTGCATATAAAACATCTTTAAGAGAACTTCCTGCTGTTCTTTCAGCAGTTGCCCTGCTTTTGTCTAATGACAGCGGTGCTATGCATATAGCTATTGCTGCAGGCACTCCAACAGTTACAGTTTTTGGACCTACTGTTAAATCTTTAGGCTTTTTTCCGTATGATGAAAAAAGTATTGTAGTTGAAAATAATAATATAGACTGCAGACCCTGCGGCAAACATGGCGGTCATACCTGTCCAAAAGGTCATTTTAAGTGTATGAAAGATATTGAACCTGAAAGAGTGTTAATTGCTGCACTTTCTATTTTGCAGCAGGGTTAATATATGAAAGAAATTTTAGTAATCAGGTTCAGCTCTCTTGGTGATATTGTATTACTTACAGGGGTTTTAAAGTATGTAAAAGAAAATGTTTCCGAAGATATTGCAATAGATTTGCTTACATATTCTCATTTTGCAGGTGTATTGCAGGACTATCCATATATCAGAAATATTTACACTATCAAAAAAGGCGATTCCTTGATAGATTTAAATGAAACAATGTCTATTATGCCTAACTATGATGCTGTTTTTGATTTACATAATAATATTCGTTCATGTTTTGTCCGCTTTATTTCTTCCTGCAAAAGCTATGTATATAATAAGAACTCTCTTGCTAGAAGGCTTTATGTTAAGCACAGATTATGTCGCTCAAAACTACAGGAACATACAGTTTTTAAATATTTTAAACCATTTATGAAAGCTTTTAAACTGGATAAGCCTGATATTGAAATGCTTAGACCTTATCTTCCTTTTCCTAATATTGAAAGAAATAAATCATTAAAAAATGCTGTTATCCACCCTTTTGCATCTAAAGCTACAAAAGAATGGCCTTTTTTTGCAGAACTTGGAAGTATTCTTTCTGATGACGGCTTAAATGTTATATATATTGGTAACGGAGAAATCAATGTGCCCTCATCTGCTGATGATAAAACTGGTAAGGTTTCTCTCTCTGCATTAATTGAGTTTATTTCTCAAGCTGATATTTTTATTACAACTGATTCTGGACCTATGCATATTGCAACTGCATTAAATATACCAACTATTGCAGTATTTGGACCTACTACAAAAGAACTTGGGTTTTATCCGATGTTTAAAAATACAAAAGTTATAGAATATGCCTGCTTAAAATGCAGACCATGTCATATTCATGGCAGCAGCTACTGTTATAAGAAGCATTTTAAATGTATGCTTGATATTGGTGTGGAAGAAGTGCGATACCATGTTAATAATATGCTGCATCACAGCCCAAAAATTACAGGATAAATTATGAAATACATATTTACTTTGTTTTTTATTCTTTTTTCTTTTAATACATTTGCTCAAAATGTTTTTAACCCTGTTATTATTGATGAACATAAAGCATTAGACCTCCAAAATGCAGTAGAATATCTGCAAAGAAAATTAAACCCTAAATTTCCTAAAGATACTCAAATAATAATTGATAATATTACTCTTTCAGGGGAAGATTTTAAATTTATTTCATTTTATTATACAGAATATGATGGGGCAACAAGAGGCACAAGCCAGTATTTTATTTCATTTTGGAAAGATAATAAAGAATATCTTACATGTTTAGGCTCTAACTTACTGAATATATATGCCCCATTTGTTACAATATCTAATAATATTATAAACATAAAAGCATATAAATTATATGAACCCTTATCTGTCTATTACTATTCTTTTATATATGAAAGACCAAAAATTTTATTCCACTCTATTATGGAAATATCAACAGACAGCGATAATAATACTAAAATAAAATACCACTATTCAGATAGTGATGCACCAGTAAATATTAACTCAATATTTGCTGATAAATTAATCAAAAAATAATTTTGGCTCTTGACTATTATCTATATAGTATATATAGAAAATAGTATGAAATACAATAGGT
>CAMWVK010000157.1 GCA_947177675.1 uncultured Mucispirillum sp. | reverse complement strand
CATACGCGATGCTCAGGAGTCTCGTGGGCTCGTAGATGTGTATAAGATAAAGATATTATTTTGTATGAGTAAAGAGCGAAAAGAGACAACATCCAAAAAATTAGTAAAATTAGTTATATGGCTTTTAGTAATGACTGCCATTGCTTTAGTTATATGGAAGTTTTATGGTAAAATAGAAATTAAGCGGGCAGATTTCTCAAAAGCAGCTTTAAAAAAACAGGAACCTTCTATTTATGATATGTATAGGGTAAAACGCGAGAAAAAAAACAGCCAGCTTTATTATGTTTATATAAATGATATATACTGTGATGCCTATAAATTAAGAGAGACAGACACTCAGTGTTACTTTAAAATAGATATTGTTTTTGAAGCACATAACAAAAAAGATGCTAAAGCCATAGAAGAAATTACAGCACAGACTGTTAATGAAATAAGAAATATGATGAAAAATTATCCTGTAATAGATATAGACAGACCGTCTATTATGGCATATATAAAGCGTGATTTGAAATCTAAAATGAATAATGTTTTAAAAAATAATGCTGTTGTTGAAATATATTTTGAGAGCTTTCTCTGTGGCTAAGAATATAATAAGCACCTTGACAATAGTGCATTATATATGGTAGCATAAAAGAACACTGGGGAGAATATTGTGAGACATGTTTATGTAAACCTTCCGCACTATGAAGGCATTGCAAAAGAATTAAGTAACCATTTTAAGCTGTGCAGTAAGAATGAAGCACATGCTATTGTTACAGAATTTCCTGATGAATATTCTCCATCCTGTTTTGTAATTATTATAAAAGATAAAAATCCTTATAATGGCAGTTATTTTATAGACTGTTCAAATGATATTAACTTTATAAAAACAGCAGTTTATGCAAGTCTTGATACCTTTTTTATGACAAAAATAGCAGGCAAATATTCTACATATATGGAAAAAGAAGGTGGTATGCAGCGTATGACCTATTTTATGAATAAGTTAGAGCATATGTTAAATACATCACCTGAAAGCATTGTAGAGATAGATTTAACTGGCGATATTTTCTTTTACAATAGAAAGTTTGCAAAAGTATATCAAGATGATGATTTTTTAATGGAAGAAAATATATTTAAAATATTTGATGAGAATACAGCAGCAGAAGTAAAACGCTGTATGGGTGCTGCACTGCAGGGTTCTGATTCTAATTTTTCAGGCAAGCTGATAAATAAGAAAGGGGAAAGCATAAGTATTGCAGGTCATGTTATTGCATTAAGTGATGACAGTTATAATTTTGAGATTATATTTGATGATATAACTACTAAAATAACAAAAATTCTTCAAATGCGTAAAATAGAAGAACAGTCTATTGTGGCAGGCTTTTCCCGACATTTATCTCATAATGTAATGAATGCCTTAACAGCTGCAGGGGGCTTTATCAGGCAGATAAAATTAAAAACAGAATCTGATGCACACATGCAGAATTTATGGAAAATAGTTGATAATAAACTACATTTAATAGAAGAAATCATTGGCGGTTATAATGACTATACTCATGCAATATCATTTAAGCTTACAGAAAATGTTGATATAAATGATTTTATGAGCCAGCTGGCTATATCTCTGGCTGAAAAGAATGTAGATAGAAATTTTACAGCTTATCTTTATAAATTTACTGACATGTATGAATTAGAATATGATTTTTCAGAAAGCAGAACATTTCATATACTTGGTAATAAAATGTTTTTAAAATTAGCTGTATGCTATATCTTAAAAGATAATATCCGTTATTTTTCCAACTGCCAGTCGCTGCATTTTAAAATAATACTTTCAGCAAACAGCGATTTTTTCACTATGAATATAGATTTAGAAGGTGTGGAAGCACCTGATTATATAATAGAAAGTATGTTCAGCCCATGGAAGCATACAATGCTTTCTCAAAGCTTTGACTACTGGGGCATAGTAATAGCTGGAACAATAGTAGAAAGACATCATGGCAAATCAAAGGTAGAGCGTATAGATAATGGTTTAAGGTTTACTTTTGAATTTAAAGCACCACTCTCTTAATAAAGTTGCTTCATTTTATTCTGCTCTAAAAATTATTTTATACTTAAATTATAAAATTTATTTAATAAAGCTGATAATAGATTAAAAAACAGTCTCTTTATGACTTAATTGTATATGATTTTTTTGGAATAATTAGCCAGATAACTGTTTGAGTATAAGCAGTTGCAGCAGCTGTGAAGAAAAATTGTGAATATGTACACTATTTGGAGCATAATAAATGAAATAATAGAAACTTGAATACTTAAGTTTTGCGGTGGTATGATAAGCTCATATTTTTTATTCAATAAATATTGTTATCAATAATACACTATGGAAAATTATATGCTTTTAAAATATATACAAATGCGAATGTAAAATACATTAGCATATTTACTTCTTCTTAATACTGTCCCTTTTTTCTCTTGATGAAACTAAAATATTTATTCTTATATCTTCATCTAAAAACTCTATTGCATTTCTAAGCATTATTCTAGGCATAAGATGGCAGCATTCATTTATAAACTGAAAATATCTGCTTTCATTATAATTTAAAATATTTCTGCATGCCCAGCCTGCTGCACGCATAACATATTCATCTTTTTCTTGAAAAAATTCTTTTATGCTGTTTATAAGCATATCTATATCTTCATCTGTCAGCGGCATTTCTGCAAATACAGTTACACTGCACCGCCTTAAAAGATAGTGGTTATTTACAGCAAAATCATGAAGAAATGCTTTATTATGAAATTTACTGAAAGTATTAGTTGATACTTGGTCAGCAATTGCCCAGTTAATAATAATATTATTTAATATATAATATTCTATAAGCTTTATAATATTTCTTTCTTCAAATTTATAATAATATCTTTCTAAAAGCATACAGGCTATAACCTGCTTTTCAAATGCTTTTGATAGAAAAAGCTCATTTATAAGACTGTAAATACACTCTGCTTCAAGGTTGTCAAATTCCTGCAGGTGTTTTGAGAATAAAGACTTTAACCTTTTCATAGGTATTCCGTATATAATTTCTGCTTGATTTTTAAGATAAATTTTCATATTTTCTATTTTTTTGGCATCAGAATTATTTATAATAAACTGCTCTATATTTTTACAATACTGCTCAACTGCTTTTTCCATAAAAACCCTTGTTTTGTTTATATTTATGATATAATATCATAAAAAATATTATTATGATAGTTTTAATATAGGGCAGGTAATATTATGGCAAAAGTTTTATCATTAGACATAGGTGCATCTTCAATAAAAAGCGGACTTGTTGATATTAATGGCATTATCAGTGAAGAAAAACGGACAGTTATAAAAGAGGAATCGTATAACGGCTTTATAGATGCAGTAAAAAGCATTATGGCAGGAATATCTGAAACACCAGCAGGCATTGCAGTAGCACTTCCCGGCGGATATGATATAGAAAAAGATGAAATATTTGCACCTAACCTGCACATATTAAATGAGAAACATATCAGAAAAGATTTAGAAAGCATATTTAACACAAAAGTGCTGGCAGAAAATGATGCAAATTTAGCAGCTTATGGTGAATATGTATTTGGAGAAAAAAAATCAGTTAAAAATATGGTGTTTTGCACATTAGGTTCAGGATTTGGCGGCGGTTTAATATTGAATGGAAAACTACTACAGTCAAATATTTCGTTATTTGAAATAGGTCATATATCTATTGATTTTCACGGCAGGCAGTGCGGCTGCGGAAGACGCGGCTGTTTAGATGAATACTGTTCTACTGGTGGTTTAAAAGCAATATATAAAAATATTACAGGAAAAGAAATTAATCCTGTTCAATTAGGCGAGCTTGCTTCAAGCGGTGATACTTATGCATTAGAGGCATTTAGGGAGTATGGCATACTGCTTGCAGGAGCATTTGCAAATATTTCTGCTTTATTTTGTCCTGAAAAAATAAAATTTGGAGGCGGGCTTTCAGAACTTGCTGAGTATTATATGCAGCCTATGGAAGAAGAATTTAATAAAATTATTTTCCCAGCATATAAAGGCAGGGTAAAAATAGAGTGTGCAGTATTAAAAAATCAGGCAGGTATGGCAGGCGGCACAGCCTTATTTTTTGGGCTTTAAATTAGATATTTTAAAGGGATACCTTTAAGGTCTGGTATATTATCATTATTATAAATTGCTGCTTTTTGATAAAGTGCATAAGCTGGAGCAGTAGGTCCAGCTATTCTTCTGTCTTTCTGCTCCATAATTTTAAGCACAGTTTCTGGTTTTAAGTTATCTTTTACTATTTTCAAAGCTGTGCCTGTAATAATCCGCACCATATTATGTAGAAACCCGTCTGCATTAATAAGTATGGAGATATTTTCATTATCATATATTAATTTAACATAATTAATTGTGCGGACAGTATTTTCTTTTTTTGTTTTTTTTACACAGAATGACTGAAAATCATAAGTTCCTTGAAAATATGCAAGTGTATTTTCTAAATATTTTCTGTCAATATGGTTTCTTATCCATAATGCACGGTTTATCATAAAAGGATTATGGATATTAGTATTTATTATTTTATATTCATAAGTTTTAGATTTTATAGATTTTCCTGCATGAAAATCTTTTGTGACATCTATAATCTCAAGTATTGCAATATCTTTTGGCAGAAGGCTGTTTAAAGCACGCATTAGTGTATTATTATCAAAATATTTTTCTGCTGCAAAATTAAATACCTGCCTCAAAGCATGGACACCAGTATCAGTTCTTCCGCTTCCTGTTATAAGTATGTTGCTTTCATAAAGTTTGGAAAGTATATTTTCTATAATATTTTGCACACCTACTGCATTTTTCTGCCGCTGCCAGCCATTATAATTATCACCACAGTAGGAGCAAAGGCATGCTTTATAATAAATATTCTGCTGCTGCATAAAAAGCACCTGTAAAAATAATAAAGCATGTAAGAAAGCATATATCTCTTGTATTTATTTTATCAAGTTTTAAAATATTATCTATATTGTTTCTGTAAATGGCAGTAATAGAAAGCTGTTCTGCATAATGAAAAACACGCACAAAAAGCGGTATAATAAATGAATCCATATTGAAAATAAACTTAATTTTATATTTAAATGATTTATTATCTATCC
>CAMWVK010000156.1 GCA_947177675.1 uncultured Mucispirillum sp. | reverse complement strand
TGTTAAAACCACTCTAAAATTATGTTTTAAATAATTTCATCATTATGTTGAAAATAAGTGACACAGACATCATATGGTAAATGATTAGGTTATATGCCATACCTATAATACAATATATAAAAATAATATATGTAAGCTATTTTTATAAATTATTACATATGGTATATATGTATAATATAATTCAAAAGTTATTTCCCATAACAAGAAGTTTATCTGGTAACGGGAACAGAGAAACACTTAATTATCTTAAAGAAAATTATTTATGCGAGTTAAATATAAAAGAATATTCCATTAAAGATAATACAGAAACTTTTGACTGGACAACTCCTTATGAATGGAATATTACAGAAGCATATATAGAAGATGAAAATAGAAATAGAATAATTGACTTTAAAAATAATAATCTCCATATATTAGGCTATTCTGAACCTGTGAATATAACTATACCATTTTCTGAACTTGATAAACATTTATATTCGCTTGAAAGCGATATAGATGCAGTCCCTTATACCACATCATATTATAAAAAACGCTGGGGGTTCTGCATTACTCACAGGCAGCGAGAAGAACTGCGTAAAAACCCTGATAAACTATACCATATAGTTATAGACAGCTCTTACAATAAAAATGGCTCTATCACCTATGGCGAGCTTATTATTAATGGTTTATCAGATGAAGAAATATTAATTTCAACTTATATCTGCCATCCATCTATGGCTAATGATAATTTATCAGGTATTGCAGCAGCAGTAGCAGCAGCAAAATATATATATTCTCTTTATGAAAGAAAATATACTTACCGCATTATTTTTATTCCAGAAACAATTGGTGCATTAATTTACTTAAAAGAAAATATAGACCACTTAAAAAAATATGTAAAAGCTGGATTTGTTCTTTCATGTATTGGAGATGATGGCGATTATTCCTGTGTGCATACTCCATACAATAATACTTATACTGATAGAATAGTCACCCATGTGTTAAAATATATTACAGATAACCCAAAAGAATATTCTTTTTTAGAAAGAGGAAGCGATGAAAGGCAGTTCTGTGCTCCCCTTGTAAATCTGCCGGTATGCACTTTATCACGCACTAAATTTGGTAAATTTAAAGAATATCATACATCTAATGATAACCTTAATTTTGTTACTGCTGCTGGTATTGGGGGGGGGATTAATTATATCTGCCAGTGCATCAATATTTTAGAAAATAATGAATATTATAAAATAAAAACAGTAGGCGAACCGCAGCTTGGAAAATACGGCTTATACCCTACTATCAGTCAAAAAGGCAGTGCAGATTTTACTAGAAATATGACAAATATTATAGCATACTTAAATGGCAGTAATTCCATATTAGATATTGCAGAAATAATAAATATACCTTTTAATAATGCACTTGATATTATTAAGCAGTTAGATAACAGTCATCTCATACAAAAAGCATAATATTTCCCTAGAATATTTTTTATATATGGTATATAGTATATGGCAGTAGATATGTTATGGGGTGGTATATGCTTACTATTATTATTTTGGCAGCTGGTAAAGGCACTAGAATGAAATCTGAAAATCCAAAAGTATTATTTAATGCTTGTGGCAAGCCTATGATAAATTATTCTATAGATTTAAGCAGACAGTTAAATCCAGATAAAATTATTGTTGTAACAGGTGCTGGTGCTGAAAAAGTAAAAGAACATTTACAAAATTCATCAGTTGAATTTGCTGTGCAGAAAGAGCAAAACGGCACAGCTGATGCAGTTATGTCTGCTCTTAATTTTATTCCTGATACTGGCAAAACATTAATTTTATGCGGTGATATGCCTTTAATGAAATATGATACTTTAAATAATTTCATAAGCACTGTTAAACAGGATATTGCTTTCATTAGTGTAAAAATGAAAAATCCAAAAGGTTATGGAAGAATTATCCGTTCATCAAATGGCTCTGTTTTAAAAATAGTAGAAGAAAAAGATGCAAATGAAAATGAAAAAAGAATAGATGAAGTAAATACTGGCGTCTATTTATGCTCATCTGCAGAATTAAAAAAACGACTTAAAAATATTGATAATAATAATGCTCAAAGTGAATACTATTTAACTGATATTGTTTGTGGTGGTGCTGAAGCATTTTTAGCTGATAATGAAATGGAATTTTTAGGTGTTAATGACAGAGTGCAGTTAAGCTTTGTTTCTAAAATACTTATGAATGAGCGTGCAGAGTCTTATATGAAAGATGGTGTTTCTATTATAGACCCAGCATCAGTATATATTGATGCAGATGTTACTATTGGAAAAGACACTGTTATATATCCAAATGTTTTTATAGAAAACGGCACTCGTATAGCAAAAAATGTAGTTATCCGTTCAGGGTGCAGGCTTAATAAAGCTATTATAGAAGAAAATGTTGAAATTAAAGATAATACATTAATAGAAGATTCTTTTGTAGGTGCTTTCTCATCTGTTGGTCCTATGGCTCATCTTCGCCCCGGCTCTCATTTAGCAGGTGAAAATAAAGTAGGTAACTTTGTTGAGCTTAAAAAGGCAGCTATGGGTAAAGGCTCAAAGGCAAGCCATTTAACTTATTTAGGTGATGCAGAATTAGGCGAAAATGTAAATATTGGCTGTGGCACAATTACATGTAATTATGATGGATTTAATAAATATAAAACTATTATAGGAAATAATGTATTTGTTGGCAGTGATACTCAGTTTGTAGCACCTGTTACAGTTGGAGATAATGTATTAATAGCTGCAGGCAGCACTATCACTAAAAATGTTAATACAAATGATTTAGCAATCGCTAGAACTAGTCAGAAAAACTTTGAAAATAAAGGTAAAGAAATAATGGAAATAAATAAAGCTAAAAAAGAGAACAAAGGTAAATAAGCCTTGAAAATAAGAAATTATTTCAGTTCAAAATTCAGCAGCCTTATAACTAAATATGAAGATGTTGTAATAGTTGCTGTTGCTGTTACAATAGGCATAGCTGCTGGTATTGGTAATATAATATTTAGAACACTTATCCATTTTTTACAGAAAAATATATATGGTATTGAAAGTGAAGTTATGCTTTATAACCTGCAGGATACTGCTAAATGGAAACTTATTTTAATTCCTGCAATAGGAGGACTGGCTGTTGGGCTTATTACTACGGTTTTTAAATCAAATGTCCATTCTGTAGCTGATGTTATAAAGGCAATATCACTTCATAGAACACTGTCCCCTGTTACTGCTGTTCTAAAAACTATAACTTCTGCAATAACTCTTGGCACAGGTGGTTCTGCTGGCAGAGAAGGTCCTATTATTATGATTGGAGCATCTCTTGGTTCAGCTATAGGTCAGTTTTTCAAATTTTCTCGCACAAGAATAAGCAGTTTAACTGCATGTGGAGCAGCAGGCGGTATTGCTGCCACATTTAATGCACCTATGGGTGGAGCTATGTTTGCAGCAGAAGTTCTGCTTGGTAAATACAGCACTAGAACATTAAGTCCGCTGATTATTTCTGCAGTAACTGCCACAGTTATAAGCCGAGCTTATTTTGGAGATGAAATTACTATTCAGTCCCCTGATTATGTTTTAAAAAATGCAGCAGAACTGCCACTTTATGCGGTGCTGGGCATATTTATTGCACTAATCAGTGTATTTTTTATAAGATTTTTTTATAAAGTAAGTGATGCTTTTGCATTTCTATCTATTCCAAAATGGCTTAAACCTGCCATAGGTGGTCTTTTAATGGGCATACTTGGTGTATTCTGTGTTAATATTATGGGTGTAGGATATGGCACTATTATTGAAATACTGCAGAATAAAATACCATGGTATATATTAATAGTATTTATATTTTTAAAAATTGTAGCTACTTCACTTACTTTAGGTTCTGGCGGTTCTGGTGGTCAGCTTGTTCCAAGCCTTTTTATAGGGGCATCAGCAGGTGGTTTTTTTGGCGGGCTTATGCAGCATATTCTCCCAAACATTGCAGGTAACCCTGAAACTTATGCACTTGTTGGTATGGGTGCTATGCTTGCAGCAGTTATTCGTGCACCGATTACGGCTATATTAATACTTTTTGAAATAACTCAAAGCTATCATATTGTGCTGCCAGTTATGATTACATGTATTATCGCTAACTTAATTGCTGCCCGCATAGAAAAAGACAGCATTTTCACATGGACATTAACTCGTGCAGGTTTTAACATTAATAAAGGTGTAGAAAAAAGCATACTTGAATCTATAAAAGTAAAAGACATTATGCTTACAAATATTATAGCTTTTAATGATAATACACCAATTAATGACATAAAAAAATCTATTGAAAAAAAACCACATGCCTATTTTCCTGTTGTAGATGATGAAGGTTACTTAACAGGTATTATATCATTAAATGACTTAAAAGACGAAGTTTTCAGTGGTAAAAATTTAGAAACAACTTTGGCGAAAGATTTTGGCATAAGGCAGAATATAATAACTGTGTCACCTGAAGAAACTCTGGAACAGGCAATGAGAGATTTTGGCATTAAAGAAGTTGGTGATTTACCTGTTGTAGAAATAGAAGAAAAAGGTATGAAACTTGCAGGGCTTTTAAGAAGAAGCGATATTATTATTGCATATAATAAAAAAGTTGTAGATTTTGAGCCTGATAAATAAGGAGGCATAATATTCTTAACATTGATGAAGCATTAAATGAAAGGCAGGCAGAAGCTGTGAAAACTACAGATGGTCCTGTTCTAGTTCTTGCTGGTGCTGGCACTGGAAAAACTAGAGTTATTACTTACCGCATAGCTCATTTGATTGTTAATAAAGAAGTATCTGCTGGAAATATTTTAGCTGTTACTTTTACTAATAAAGCAGCAGGCGAAATGAAAAGCAGACTTCAGGAATTAATAGGAAACCTTGCAAATGGTGTATGGATGGGAACTTTTCACTCTATTTGTTTAGGAATACTCCGTAATGAAGCAGAGTATGCAGGACTTCCCAAATCTTTTTCTATTGTAGACCAGGAAGACAGGCTTGCAATAATAAGGCAAATAACAAAAGCTCTTAATATTGATATAGAAAAATTTAAACCTAAATTATATTTACATAATATCAGCTCATTTAAAAATACGGAAAATTATGTAAATAATGAATGTATAAAAGATAATTTCTACAAACTTAAAGAAG
>CAMWVK010000155.1 GCA_947177675.1 uncultured Mucispirillum sp. | reverse complement strand
TACCTACATCATTAAGAAAATTAAGACGCCTTAATATTTCTCTTATAATTTTATCTGCCACTTCTTTTTTAAAGCCGTCAAATTCCAGTTTAGAAAAGAAATTTACTGCCTGTTTAATATTAAATTTAGAAACTTCTGCAATATTAAGCCCATTAATTCTAACAGAAAGGCTTTCTTTTTTCAGCCTTGTACCGCTGCACTCTTCACACAGGCGAAACGACATATATTTTCTAGCTGTTTCTATTTCACTTATAATACCTGATGATAACATTTGCTGCAGCTCGCCAAAAACACCATGGAACTGTTTTTCATAGAAAACTTTTTTATCACCTTTAAATGTAAAAAGCTCTAAAGGCTCTTCCACACCATGAAGGATAATATCTTTATGCTTTTGAGAAAGCTTCTTCCAAGGAATATTTAAGTCTATATTATATTTTGCTGAAAGAGCATTTAATATATTATAAAAATGGAAGTTGTCATACTGCTCCCATACTTTTACAGCACCTTCTCTTATACTTTTTGATTTATCAGGAATAACTGCATCTTCATCAAATACTGATCGTTCACCAATACCGTCACATACTGGGCATGCTCCAAACGGGTTGTTAAAAGAAAATATTCTAGGTTCTACTTCTGCTATGCTTATACCGCAGTCAATACATGCAAATTTTTCACTGTAAAGAGTTTTTTCTCCATTACATAATATCTCCACTAAGCCGTCTGCATTTCTTAAAGCTATCTCTATAGAATCAGTTAATCTTCTAGCTACATCATCTTTTATAACTATCCTGTCTATAGATATGGATACATCATGCTTTACATTTTTATCTATCTCTATATCATCTTCAAGCCTAACACTTTCCCCGTCAAGATAAGCTCGGACAAATCCATTTTTAAGCATATCTTTAAAATATTTTTTAAATTCACCTTTTTTCCCTCTGATAACTGGTGCAAGGATTTCTATTCTTGCACCTTGCCCGCATGCTAATACATTATCAACTATTTTCTGCACAGTATATGACTGTATTTTTTTATTACAGCATGGGCAGAATACATCTCCAACCCTTGCAAATAAAAGACGCATATAGTCATATATTTCAGTAATAGTTCCAACTGTTGAACGAGGGTTTTTGCTTATAGATTTCTGCTCTATGCTTATAGCTGGAGATAAATATTCTATTAAATCCACATCAGGTTTTTCCATAAGTTCTAAAAACTGCCTTGCATAAGAAGAAAGACTTTCCACATATTTTCTTTGTCCTTCTGCATATAAAGTATCAAAAGCAAGTGTGGATTTACCAGAGCCGCTGACTCCAGTTATTACAACAAGAGAATTTTTTGGTATGTCTAAATCAATATTTTTAAGATTGTGCTGTCTTGCACCGCGGATAATTATATTATTTTTCATTTTATTACTCATTATTATATATTAATCAAGTGCATTGGCATTTTTAAGGCTTATCCAGGCAACCTCACCATATTTATCATCATAGTAAAATACCATATTATCCATAGGTTCTTTTACAATGGCACCAACATTATAAAACATAACTGTTACCCCTTCAAATACTTTATTTTTTACTTTCATTCTAGGGGATTTGGCTTTATTTTCTTCTATAAGTTTCGCTTCTCTTTTATCAAGCTCAATAATTAAATCACTTAAAGATGATTTTACTTCAAGCATTTTAATAATTTTAGGGTGATTTGCAACTTTTGCCCTCTTTAAATTAAACCGTGAAAGAGCAGTATTTACTCTTTCAATAGTTTCTGAAATCCGCAATTTTTCTCTGCGAAGTTTTTCAAGCTCAAATTCTATATAATATTTCATTCCAATGATTACATTAAACTTAGAGTTACCATTTGTTCCAAGCTGTTTGACTGAAATATCCTGAAATGCTCTAATTAAACCGCCAGCAATAATGCCGTCACCATTCATAGCATCTATTTTTGTACCTGCAAAAAGCTCGCAGTTAAAAGCATATTTTCTTATTTCTATACTGTCTCTTGCATATACTTTTGCTTTTTCAGCATATCCTATTATAGCATTACCCCCTGCTCTTACAAGCCCAGAGCTAGTGCATTTTATACCTGTTCTTAATATAACATTGCCTTTTGCAATAATCTCACAATCCTGACAAATGCCATCCACTAATATATGTTTATCCGCTTCTACTGTAAAGCCTGAAAGAACATCGCCTTTTATATGAACAGAACCGTTAAACCGTATATTTCCTGTAGAATAGTCCACATTACCTTTTACCATATAAACAGGATACACACCAAGACGCTTATTACCAAAATCCACATATCCATCTGTAGTAGCAGAAAATATTGTGCCTGCTTCATTAACTGTTGCACCATCTCCTGGAAGTATCACAATATCTTTTGCAGGTGCTGGAGTAACTTCCTCCCCTTTAATATTTCTTCCACGGCTGCCTTGAATGGCAGGTTTTTTAGTAATAAGGATATCGCCTTTTTCTACCATAACAATATTGTCAAGGTTTTTAAAATCTACTTTACCATCTTTAATTTTTGGTTTTTTATCAGCTGTGCCAAAATGGATAGTTATTTCTGCATCTTTTCCTGCAGTAGCTCGTATGCCTTCTGCAATAATTTCATTTTCAATTACTTCCCCATCTGCAAACCTTTGAAAAAGGCTGCTTATCTGGTTTTTATCAATATTTTCAATTTCTTCTGCATCTAAATAATTAAGAATTTCTTCCAGAGTGTGTGTGGTGCCTTCATTTAATGCTGGATACATAAAAAAATAACCAGTAAAAGCACCATCATCTGTTGTTAAGAAAACTTTTGAATTGGCAGTTTTATCTGCACACTTAAATATTACTGTGGCTCTGTCTTCTGTGCCACCTTCTATTTCATATTCACCTGCCCGCAGGTTATATATTTTATTACATATATCTTTTGCCCGTTCCTGTGGTTTATCTGCTCTGACTATTATTCTATCCATCTTGTGGTATCCTTATAAAAAAACATGTATAAGAGCCTAGTGTAGAACGGACACGAATACTGCCATTATGGGCTTCTATAATATCATGGACTACTGCAAGCCCAAGCCCTGTGCCTTTGATTTTACCTGATGTATAAAATGGCTGAAAAAGTTTACCAATATCTTCTTTTCGTATTCCTTTACCATTATCTGCAACTAAAAAAGTAATATACTTACCTGTTTTTTTAACAGAAAAAATAATTATGCCATTTTCTTTTACAGCATTTCCTGCATTATTAAGCAGATTAAAAAATACTCTAAAAAGCCTGTTTCTATCTGCCACTATTTCATCATCACATTTTATATGAAACTCTACTTTTGCATTAGAAGTTTTAGAAAATGCTTCACTGTATAATTTTAATTCATTGACAAGTTCACTTATTTTAAATTTAGTTTTATGGATTACAAGCTTATTTTTTGATAAATCAAGCATATCTGTTGCAAGTATGCTTATGCGTTTCACTTCGCTTTTCACTGCATTAACATATTCATATATTGCAGCTGATTTATCAACTTCTTCTTCCATAAGACCAAGATAAACATCTACAATAGCTACAAGATTAGATATATCATGGGCAACAGAAGATTTTAAAAGACCTATTGCCTGCAGGTTTTCATTAGCTCTCATTTTATTATGTATATTGTGCATTTCTATTGCTAAAGCACACTGAAATGCAATATATCTTGCTATTAATACATCCTCATAATTAAAATAGTTTTCATCTTTATCTGTTAAATAAAAGACACCTAATATTTTACTGCCAATTTTTAAAGGCAGAGCAAGGAAAGATTTGCCTGATGATGAATAAGATTTTTTATTAACAATATATTCTGTGCCTGATTCTGCCACATCACCTATAACCCCCTGTTTAACAGATAATGAGTTATGATAAGACGAACAGCCTGTATAACAGTTAATTGTCAGAGTATCCCAGTCAATAAGCACAATGGAAGCATTGCGAACTTTTAAATAATCACCCGTGATTTTAACAATGTCAGGCAGCAGAACATCAAGCTTTTTAGTTGAGTTGATTTCTGCAGAAATTCTAGTCAATGCATTTAATAACGGTCCTTTCAAATGACACTTCCATATAAAAAAATTAATTTAAATTATTCGCCTATAATATCATACTGCATATTACGAATTTTAGGTATAAACCCTGCTGTTTTAATAATATGCTTAATTTCTTCAGTTTTAAGGCGAAAATTAGCACCTGCTGCACGGACAACATTTTCTTCTATCATAACACTGCCAAAATCGTTGCCGCCAAAAAACAGACCAACTTGTGCCACTTTTGCTCCTTGAGTTACCCATGAAACTTGAATATTTTGTATATTATCAAGGTATATTCTAGCAAGAGAAAGCACCCGTAAATATTCTACAGCAGTAACTGCTTCATCTTCTAACTCACTATTTCCCGCCTGAAAGGGCCATGGGATAAAAGCAGTAAACCCACCTGTTTTGTCTTGCAATGAGCGTATTTTATCAAAATGACCAACAATTATCTCTGCCGCATCCTGCTTACGAAACATCATTGTAGCTGTAGTTTTAAGCCCCTGCTTATGAGCTTCTTCCATAACAGAAAGCCATGCTGCAGAATTAATTTTATTAGGACTTACATTTTTTCTTGCTTCATCATCTAATATTTCAGCACCGCCTCCGGGGATAGAGTCAAGCCCTGATGCAACAAGCCTTTTTATTGTTTCTGCAATAGTTAAGCCGCTCATTTTTGCAATATGGTGTATTTCTGGCGGTGAAAATGCATGCAGCCAAACTGGAAAAGTTTTCATAAACTTAAGCATATCTTCATAAAAATCAATTTTATAGTCAGGATGAAGACCGCCCTGCAATAATATTTGTGAGCCGCCTAAATCAAGTGTGTCTTGAATTTTCTGTGTAAGCTCATCTTTTGAAATAACATATCCGCCTTCTTCACCTTTATTTTTATAAAAGGCACAGAATTTACATTTACATGTGCAGATATTAGTATAGTTAATATTTCTATCTATAACAAATGTTACAATCTTTTCAGGGTGTTTTTCTCTGCGAATATCATCAGCCATTCTGCCAAGCTCTAAAATATCTGCATTATTATATAAATCAACACCTTCTTGAAAAGAAATTCTTTTAATACTACTCATTTATAATCCTTATAAT
>CAMWVK010000154.1 GCA_947177675.1 uncultured Mucispirillum sp. | reverse complement strand
TTCCCGAAGGTATAGAAGGAAAAGGAAAAGTTTTAACAGAGCTTTCAAAATTCTGGTTTGATAAAACTTCTCATATAATAAAAAATCATCTTGTTACTACTAAAATAGAAGAAATGCCTGCAGAAGTGCAGAAATATAAAAATATACTTGAGGGCAGAAGTATGCTTGTAAAAAAAGCTGAACCGCTTTTAGCTGAATGTGTTGTTCGTGGCTATATTACTGGCTCAGGTATGAAAGATTATTTAAAAACAGGTGCTGTATGCGGTATTAAACTGCCTGCTGGTTTAAAAGAGGCAGATAAACTGCTCTCACCAATTTTTACTCCATCAACAAAAGCTGATGCTGGTCATGATGAAAGTATATCATATGATAAAATGTGTGATATTGTAGGTATTGAATATGCAGAAAAAATGCGTGATTATACTATTAAAATATATTCGTTTGCATCAGAGCTTGCAATATCTAAAGGTATTATTATAGCAGATACAAAACTTGAATTTGGTCTTTATAATGGAGAAGTTATACTAATAGATGAAGTTTTAACACCTGATTCATCTCGCTTTTGGTTTGCAGATAAATATAAACCCGGTCAGGTGCAGGATAGTATGGATAAACAGATTATCCGCAATTATCTTGAAACTCTTGACTGGAATAAACAGGCTCCAGGACCTGTGCTTCCAGAAAATATATCAAAAGAAGCATCTAAAAGATACAGAGAAATTGCGGAGCTTTTAACAGCAGAATAATATAATAAGCTGAATTTTAATGTATTTTAAGTTCAGCTGCTCGTTTTATTATAGTGCATAAATTAATATTATGTTTCTTATATTACTTACAGAATATTTTGTTTTCTACCTTTTTTCAGTTTTAAAGTTATTAATGTGAGGTTTTATATAAATGGATGAATTAGCAGTAAAAGAAAGTCTTCTTGAACTACTTGGTAAATCAGGTTTAAAAATATATGGTGTTGTGCTGGATAACAGTGCAGAAGAAAACAATAATAAAGAAAATGCAAAAGAAGAAGACAGTTCTGAAAGTAATGTTTCTGCTCTAGCAGCAGGCAAAGATATAAAAATATATCCACATTATCAAAATAACTTTGGTTTTTTTACAGCTGTTATAGATAATATTCGCTTTATAATATTAAAAGGACAGTATTCTGATAATATAAGATATATAACAGGCAGACCTGATTTGAATAATGCAGAAATAAACACACTGCTTGATACTATTTTTAAAGCAGAAAGAGTGGCAAAATGTCCACTTGAAATGGATATATTCTTAACTAATGGTGAATGTTTTATAAAAAATGCTGTAATATCTATAGAAACATTTAAAGATGATATGCGGGATTATACAATACCAAGACCCCTTGCAGCTTCAGAATACAGCGAAAGTAAATCAAGAATATATGATGAAGAAATTATATTATCCAGTGGATATTTTTCTTCCTTTTTTCCACAGATATGTTCTCACTTTACCACATCACTTTTTAATGATTTGCTTGATATATTAAACCCGCTTTTTGTTTCATGCAATCTTAAAACATCATCACCATCTGTTGTGCCTGTTAACGGCAGAATATATATAAATATGACTGCATTTGAAAAAATGATGCATACTATTGGGCTTAATAAATCATTATACAGGCGTGTATTTTCTCCAAACCTGTTTTTAAAAATGGGTATATCTAAACTGGATAAATTAAACCGTTCTTTTTTCCCTGTAACATTTGATGAAATAGACGAAGTATTAAAAGAGCTTAAAAATTCTGTATCAAAAGTAAATATTAATAATATTGCTGAAAAAGGCTTTTATGACCTGCCTGTTCAATTTACTATCATATATGAATACATAACTATTGAATTTATAAATAATTTATCTGTGCTGCTTAAAAAGTTTCCAAATATATCAATTGTGTTAAATGCAGTATATAAAACTAGAGAAAATTCTATTTTTTATAATGATGATGAAATAATAATGCCAGATTACCTTGATTTTTCATCTAATATTGCATCAGTTGCATTTGATATGGAAAAAAGCACCGATAAAATAAAAGCATATATGAAAAAACTTCCGTTTTTTGCTGGAAAATCTAACCTGAAAAAAGCTGTAAAAAATATACATAAACTTTTGGATATGCGTGATGAGTTATATTTAACAGCATCTTCTTTTATAGTTAATGCCCAGAAAGCACTTTTAAAAACAGGTGAGCTTGGTGTTGCAAAGGGAAAGATAGATAAAAGAGAAGATATTTTCTTACTTGACCATGATGAAATCCGCAGGCTTTATTATGATACACTTTTTGGCGAAATAAAAGAAATTGTATATTTTAGAAAATGGAGAAATAAAAGATATGCAGCTGAGCTTATGCCGCCAGAAATTTATGCCTATGATTTATCAGATACTGCCCATATAGCAGAAGATATGATAATAAGATATAAAGATACTAAAAATTTTGCAGTATATGGCTTAAACAGAATAAACTGTGAAGGGAAAGTTGAAACTGATTTAAGCCTTGATGATTATACAGATAAAATTATTGCAGCGTATAATTTGCCTTTTACAAAACTTAAAAATTATAAAAATGCAAAAGGTATAATATTAGAAAATGTTACACCACTTTCTTATGCCTGCGAGTTTGCTGTGCTTAATAATATTCCTTTATGGACTGGTGTAAGATTTGCACCGCTGTTTTTGAAAAATATCGCAGTGGAAAAAAATACACTTTTTCAGGTAGATGATGAATAAAAAGATATTCTTTTTATTTATTATATTATTAATATCTTTTAACAGTTATGCATCTAATGCATTGTATAAGCCTTATGAAGGGCTTGATATAAAATACAGGTGGCTTGATACTGCAAATTATGATACACATACAATTGAAATATCTGGGCTTCACACAAGCACACCTCATCAGTTTGGATATGAATTTCGTCAGGTGCTGGGACAGGATATATTATCTCATGTTGGTTTAACTTATGGATATAAAGCAGGCAGCCACTGGGCAGGCTTTGGTATAACTTCTGCCAGTGATAAGCCTTTTACATCTCTTAATTTAATAGATTTTGATATGTTTTATGCTTTTAGAATATTTCAGCATGTTACAGAGTATGAAAATATAAAGGGAAAAGCACTGCCTTATTATTCCAGACTTTTTTTAGGAGTAGAGTATTCTACAAGCAGAGATTTTTTAGACGGCTATCCCATTCCTGTTATAAGGTATGAATATAGTAAACCTGGTTTTAATGTTATATTTGGGCTTCCTTTAACTTATTTTAAGGTGGATTTTTTGAAATATTCATCAATTGAGTTTGAATATGTTCCAGTTATTGATGTATTTTTTTCACTTAATCTTGGGATAAATAAAAGTAATGTTTTTCAGTTTCAGTTTGAAATGGATAATGATATGTATAAACTTTCAAACCTTATAAAAGATGTATATTACAGTGAACAGGAAAAATATTATGTGGATAGAATAGCTGCTCGTTTTAGATACAGTCTTACAATAAAAGATATAGTAAGAATTAGCCCTTATGTGGATTTTATAATAGATGGTCATAATTATGTATCAAAACAAGTGCAGTTATTTAATATGGGCAGCACTGGTATTGGTTATTCTGTAGGAATAGATATTTCCGCCTTTTTCTAATTTTTAGTGGAGAATAAGTATGGCTGATAATAATAAAGCTGCATCATGGCAGCATATTTTTAATGAAATCAAAGAAAAAATCACTGATGAAGAAATATTAAAATGGATTAAAGACTTAAAAACTGTCTCTATAGAAGCTAACACTATCACTTTGGAAGCCCCAAATAAATATATAAAAATGTGGGTGGAAGACCATTATTTAGACTATCTGAAAGAGATTTTAAAAAATGCATTCCATATTATTGATGCAAATATTAAGATAACATTAAAAGGAAATATAGAAACGGAAAAAGATAAATCTTTTAGCAGTTCAAATGAAGAAAAAGAGTGCAGGCAAAATTATAGTAATGATTATTACAGTGTCCCTTTAAACAAGCAATATACCTTTGAAACATTTGTTGCAGGTAAATCTAACAGATTTGCTTATGCAGCCTGTATGAATGCTGCAAAAGGATTTGAAAGACTGAATAACCCTATTTATATTCATGGTGATGTAGGTTTAGGAAAAACTCACCTTATGCATGCAGTAGGCAACTATATGCGTATTAATTTTCCTAAAAAAAATGTGCTCTGTGTTACTGGTGAGCTTTATTTAAGGGAGTTTTTAAACTCTTTAAAAGCAAATCGTTTAAATGAATTTAATAATAAATATGAAACAACTGATGTGCTGCTTTTTGATGATGTGCAGTTTATTTCAAGAGGCGAAGCCACAATGGAAGAATTTTTCTTTCTTTTTTCAAAACTTTACAGCAATGATAAACAGATAATTTTAACATCTAACTCACTGCCTGATGATATAATAGATTTAGACAGGCGTCTTTCAAGCCGTTTTCAAAGTGGTTTAATTGTGGAAATAGGTACACCTTCAGTTGATGAAAAAATAGCTATTATAGAAAACTATTTAAAAATTAATAAATACTATATAAATGATGAAGTTATTAAATATGTAGCTGAAAATATTAAATCAGACAGCACAAGAGACTTACTTGGTATTATAAATACAATAGTAGTTAAGGGACAGCTTTATAATGTGGAGATAACTGTTGACTATATACAAAGTGAGCTTAAAAACTTCTTTCTGCAAAGAGACAGAATATTATCCCCTAATGAAATAATCCAGATTGTATGCGATTACTATAATATTAAACTTATAGATATGCAGTCAAAAAGCAGGGCAGTAAATATTGTTATACCACGAAATATGGCTATATATCTTATATATAAAAATACACCATCATCTTTAGCTTCTATTGGTGCTGTATTTAAAAGAGACCACTCTACAATTAAAAATTCAATAAGCAAAATAGATAAAGAAATAGCAGCTAATAATGACTATACAGTTAATACTTTAAAAGAACTTTCAAACAGAATGAAAGTTTTCCAAAGATAATTCTAAATGTTATTAAAAAGTTATCCACAGGTTATCAAAAGATGATTATTTTATTTATCAATGAGTTATGTAGCTATTAAAGTTATGATCATTAATACTTATTATAAAAAGAGTAAATAGTTTGAAAT
>CAMWVK010000153.1 GCA_947177675.1 uncultured Mucispirillum sp. | reverse complement strand
GAAGATTAGGCTGAATTTATCCTTATACTCTCTTTCTAATTTATCTAATGCTGCTATTATACTTTTCTGGGTTTTATCTCTTAATTTGATTATTATTTCAAACCGTGATACTCGTTCTATAAGTGCAGGTAAGGCTGATTTACTGCCTTGTCTGCCTGCTACTGTATCCATCTCCCAGTTCCCGAATACTCTCTCTTTTAACTCACATGGACGCTCTTCTATGCTTCTGCCTTGCATATTATTATAGGCTATTCTTGCCTTACTTTTACTTTGTTTACTATATTTTCTGTATTCTATACTTTCTAATAGTCCTAATGATATATAGTTATATATCGTTTGAGTGCTTATTGTTGATATACCCTGATGCCTTAATTCTCCAGATATGGCATCTGGGGAATACTTCTCGTCTAACTTACTTTGTATATAACTTAATAACAAACTGTCTTTTTCATAGAACAACTTGCACCCTGTTTTACTCATTAATTGTTCCCTTATGTTTAGTGAATAATAGGCACTGTATTCTTTTCTTACACTCCAGTCACTGTTGCGAAACTCTACCATGCCCCGTTTGATTTCTCGGTATATCGTGCTTTTATACCTGTGTAATAACTTTGCTATCTCTTCCACTTTCATATTGCTCTTCAATAAAACTTCTAATTTATAGCACTCTGATGAATTTAAATGTTTATTTTTTCTCAAAACTGGTTTAATATACATTAGTGGTTGTGAACTCCTTGTTTATTTTTTTAGCTGAAAAATAATATTTTATTTAATGAGTTTTAACAACCACTTTTTTATTAACTCAATTTTTTCGCAATCGTTTTTAGATTTTACAAATCATTTGATAAAATTATCTATATCTCATATATTTTTTGCTGTGGTCATAATTGATAGTATTGTGGGTTGGAATACTTATTTACTTAAACTGTTATATTATTAATAGTTATAGTAATTATCACAAAAAATGTGGAAAGCAGATTTTTGTTCTACAATTTATTAAAATCTGTCTTTTATACTAATATTTTATGGTTATTATTCTTGTATTTCAAAAATCTGTATGTTACTATACATTTGAAATAGTATATATTAAGGAGGCAGATATGGCTGGCTGTATTATCACTATAAGCAGGGAATATGGTTCTGGTGGCAGGCTTATTGGTCAAGCTCTTGCAGAGCAGTTAAATATTCCTTTTTATGACAGGGAGCTTGTTAAGATAATTTCTGAAAAAAGCGGGTTATCAGAAAAATTTATTAGCGAGGCAGAGCTTTATAGAGAAGAAGCTATAAAATATGCAGGTTATGATGTAACACTGCAAATGCCTTTAACTAATGTAGTATTTCATGCAGAATCAGAAGTTATATCAAAAATAGCTGATGAAGGCGACTGTGTTATTGTAGGAAGATGTGCGGACTATGTGCTTCAGGATAGAGAAGATGTTTTAGATGTTTTTGTCTATGCTTCTATGGAAAACAGAATAGAAAGAATCAAAAAATTATATGGTGATAAAGTAAGCAGTGTGAAATCATTTATTACAAGATATGATAAAGATAGAGCCGCATATTATGATTACTATACTGATAAAAAATGGGGCGATTTACGCTCATATCATTTAAGTGTAAACAGCGATATGGGTATTAATTCATGTGTAGAAATAATAAAAACAGCATACAATAACTGGAAAGATGGAGTTCAGCTGGTTTAAATATCTTCTCATTCTGCATTATATAATATGCAGGTGAAAATATGAGTAATTCATTTTCAGCAAGGCTTATAATAACAGTAATATCCCTTGCTGCCCTTACTTTTATGGGAATATTTTCAGAAACAAGTTTATCTATTGTGTCTCCCCATTTGATGGAGGAGTTTAATGTTTCTGCTGTAGCTGTTCAATGGCTTATTTCTGGGTTTCTGCTGCTTTTAGCAGTATCTATCCCACTTTCCCCTTTTTTAGTAAAAACCATATCTACTAAACTGCTTTTCAAATTTGCAGTTATTATATTTACTACAGGCACTATAATGGGAGCTTTTGCCAGTAATTTTACAATGCTGCTTTTAGGCAGGCTTATTATGGCAGTAGGCACAGGCTGTTCTTTACCGCTTTTAACAAATATTGTTCTTGAAGAAGCAACACCTTATCAGCGTGGCACACTGCTTGGTATTGTAGGGCTTGTGGTTAATGTTGCTCTCACATTAGGTCCTGTTTTAGGTGGTTTAATAGCAGAATATTTTGGCTGGCGGTGGGTATTTATTTTTATGCTGCCTATTCTTGTAATTTCTTTTATTATGGGCAGTGCAGCTATCAAAGATATAAGAAAGGGTGAAGTGTATCATCTTGATGTAAAATCTTTTTTCATAAGCAGTGCAGGGCTTGTGTCATTTATTATGGGTTTAAGCTATCTTTCAACAGAGTATGGTGTTCTGCTTATATGTATAAGTTTTGTATTTTTAGGTATTTTTATTCTGTTGCAGCTTAAAATAAAATATCCTCTTATAAATATAAGAATATTAAAGTATAAAATGTTTATACTGGGACTTATAACTGTGTGTATGCCTATGGCATCTATTCTTGCTCTTGCTTTTTTAATCCCAATTCTTGCACAAATGGGGTTAGGAGAAAATGCAGTAAAAGCATCCTTTATTTTGCTGCCTGGAACATTATTTTCAGGAATACTTGCTCCAATAATGGGTGAAAAATATTCTAAAACAGGTGTTCGCTGGCTGCTTATACCCGGCTTTATTATTATGAGCCTTGCTATGATTTTCCTTGTGTTTGTAGATACAACATTTATTACTATACTAATAGGCTATATATGTTTTATGACGGGTGCTGCATTTTGCCAGATACCTGCACAGACTAATGCATTAAATGCACTTCCTCAAGCATATAATGCAGACGGAACTGCAATACTTAATACTCTACATCAGACATCAGGGGCAGCAGGCACAGCATTTGCATCTGTTATATTATCATACGGAGCAAAAAAAGCATATAATGCTGGTATTGATAATATATATATTTATGGTGTTAATTATGGCTTTATGCTTTGTTTAGTTTTTGTTTTGATTGGTCTTTTTGCAGCTTTGCAGTTAAAAACTACCCTTGAAAAAGAAAATATATAAAAAACATATTATAATCACAGATGGAAACAGTGGAATAGGGCATTTAGGCATCATATAATAAAAACTATAGTATTATCATTATATGCAGATTATTTTTTATAAATTTTGTTTTTTTATAAGTATTATTTTTTTATTAACTGGTATGATTTTATATTAGTGCAATTATAAATATTAAAATTTATTTAAAAGTATTTTGATGTATAATATTTATACAGCAATGTAATTAAACTAACTTAATAAAAATCCCCATTTGCTGGACAAACAAATGGGGTTTAATTTTAAATTATAGTTACTAAAAATTAGCATTTTTTCATTAACCAAAGAACTTTGTGAAATCCTTCTAATTCGCTCATAGAAGTAACTCTTAAATGTTCTTTGTTATTTTCCATGTTAATAAGAACAACGAAATCTTTATCTCTGTAAAAACGATAAAATTTCATATTTCTGCCATTCTCAAATATCATATCCCCATCATTAAGTGGAGCAGCAGAACATTTTACACAGATAAAGTAATCATTATCACCAGCAATAAATGTTGGAACTTCGCCGTTTACCTCAAACACAGTAACAGTTTCTTCTGGATTTTTTGTGCCTAGAAGGAAAAGACCACTAACAGGAATAGTGCTTGTAGTGATACCTTTCTTTTTGCCATTTACTGGTGCAATAGCTACTTTAACGATGCTTTCTCTTTCACTGCCATAAACATAACCATCTTCAGCTACTTCAAAGATGTCATCTTTGCGTTTCTTTTTAAAATTTTTGTTAGAAAAATAGTTTAAATCAACACCTAAAAAGTATGCCATTTCAGAAAGCATTTGAAAATCTGGCTCTCTTTTATCACTTAAATAGTTAGATAGACGAGATGCAGAGATACCTAAATGTCTTGCCAGATCAATTTGTCTTTTTCCGGTTTGTTTCAGCAACACTTTAAGTTTTTTCCCTATCATAACAAAATCTCCTTATCACAGCTCATTATGAAACCTTTAATATATGTCATAATAATTGATCCTTGTGTAAATTTATTCATATTTATGATTTATATATTTTTTACAAAAACAACAAGTATGTATAATTAATATATAGTCTTATAGTAGGACTTAACACATTTCTTTTGCTATTACAAGTTTTTTTTAATATTTATCTGTATTTTTATAATAAAATATGACACAGTATATAATTCAACTGTGTCAGTATATATGCTAAATTGTAATTAAATCAAGCAGACTTTTAACATGAGCTGCAAGTTTTTTGTAATTTTTAGTTTTTTCTACTAGAATATTAAGCAGTTTTTCATTAGTCTTGTCATCATATAATGCAATGCCTTTATCATCCATAAATTTTACAGCTTCGCTTATATCTTTTGTAGATTTAATCATATTAAATCTGTCCATTAATAACTTAAACTCTTTATTATCTGCTAGTAAGCTGCAGTAGTCATATATAGGAACTTGTCTGCATGCTATATTATGCAGTTCTGATTTTTCCTGCTCGTATATACCAAGTGAAGTGTAGGCATCTATCGCATCAAAATAAGCACTCTTATCACCAAGTGCAAACCTTTCTTTCGCTATATTAGCATATTTTTTTTCATTTTGCAAGAAAGAATATACAATTTGTAACTGCTGATAAAAAGAAAGTTTAAAATGTTTAGGTATCTTTTTATTATTTAAGAAAAATTCAAGTATTTTTTCTGCACATTCCATTTTATCTACAAGTATGCATGTATATGCAATATTGCTTATGCAGTGATAATCTTTTACATTTTTGCATACATAGTCTGCCATGTCATCTGAGCCTTTATCTGCATAAATAATGCCTGCAGTAACATAATTAAGTATAGATTTTGGCAAGGTGTGTTTAGTATGTTTTTGCAGTTTTACAGCAGCTTGAGAGATGATAGATGCACTTTCTTTATTTGTTAAAAGAGATGCAAAGTAAAGCATATCAAAGCATACTTCAATATTTTTATTATAAGCAAATTTATTTATATACTGCAATATTTCATTAATAAAAAAGTTATTTATTTCATCATCCTGTCTCTAATACAAATCTCCG
>CAMWVK010000152.1 GCA_947177675.1 uncultured Mucispirillum sp. | reverse complement strand
ATATTATATCTGCCATATATTTCTCTCTTTTTGTGATAAATATATCATTTTGCTTATTTTTTGTAAAATAAAATTGTAATCTTTTATACAATTTAAAGTGATTTTAAATATAGTTTTGGATAAGTTTACTACTTCAATATATGGACTATAAAAATATATTCAATTTTGAAAATAAAAAGTTAATCATTTAATAGATTTTTTAAAAGAAAACTCTTGATTTTAATTCTGTAGTTTTTTAAGACCTTTCCTTATGCGTGATGAGTTACATTCCCCATGGTCGTTATCTGTGTGGTGGCATGGCTCTGGGTGAATTGTAATATCTGCTCTAGGGATTTCTTTTGATATGGCATTTTCAATTACATCAGTGATTTGATGCACTTCATCAAGAGTAAGTTTCCTGCATAATGTTAAGTGCATATCTATAAATATTTCATTACCTGCACTTCTTGTGCGAAGTCTGTGGAAATCAAGATGATAGCTGCCAAAACTGTCTAATACTTTTAAAAGTTTATTATATGCATCTTCTTCAATACTGGAATCAAGCAGCTGTTTTGATACCTGCAGGCTTAATTTAACAGCTGAAAACATAATATAGACTGCTACAATAGCTGCCACAATAGAATCTATTACTGTCCAGCCTGTAAGTTTTATAATTAAAAGAGCAGCAAGAATACCTATATTTGTATATAAGTCTATAGAATAGTGCATTGCATCCGCTTCTAAAACTGATGATTTCTCTTTTTTTGCTACATATCTTAGATATATAGTTAAAAATACAGTTGCTGCAATAGATATACCCATCACAACAAAACCTGCACTTGACACTTCTGGGTGCTTATTATGTATAAATTTATTCCAAGCAGAAAGAAGAATAAAAAGCCCTGATGCAAAAACAATTATAGACTGAATAAATGTTGCCATAGCTTCATATTTACCATGACCATATTGATGACCTGTATCTGCTGGTTCTTCTGCTTTTTTAATAGCAATAAAATTAAAAAATGATGCAGCAATATCTAAAATAGAATCTACTGCAGAAGAAAGAATAGATAGTGAACCCGTTAAAAAACCAAATGATTCTTTTGATGCTGCTAGACCAAATGCCACAGTCATAGCTACTTTTGCTGCTTTTGCTTTACTGCCCTGCTTCACATATTCATTAGCTTCCATTATCATTTTCCTTCATTTTTATCTATATCACTGCTGTTCTTTTCAAGCCATTTTGGTTTAAACCAGATGCTGAATATCCCTATTAACACTATCATAGAGGCTATAACAGTAAAATAAAAGAATATAAATAAAAGAAGTAAAGACCTTATAAATATTGAAACTTGAAATTTATCAAATGCTTTATTTACTACCTGCAGACCTTGAAAAAAATATAATAGTGCAAATAATGCAAGCACATTATATGATATATATTTTAAACCAATATTTGGTGCAAGTATTAAAAAACCGCCTAATATTAACACCCATACTAAATTATCAGGCAGCCTGAATTCTCGTAAAATAACAGTATTATTTCTAAATACTGGCTTCATCCTGTCACACATATATGTAATTAAAACAAATATAGAAGAAAATACTGCAGGCATTATATACACAGTCTGTTTTGCTACTGTTTCTTTATTCAATATAAGATATGAAAGCATATCTGCATAATAATCTGGTATCTGCATTGTTTCTTTCATTTTTATTAATGTATCAATAATGCTTACCTGTATAATATTTGCAACTGTTGAAACTGCTCCATTTCTTATATCTGCAAAAAATATTAGTAATGCTCCAGTTAATAATGCAGGCAGTGCAGCAGAAAGCACGACTGGTATATATAAAGGCTTATCATTTGCTCTGTTTTTATAAAGAAAAAATACTGGAATAAAAATTGTAACAATATATACAGGCATCCACCACATTTTAAGGTTCTCACTGTTTAATAAAAGCCCAGTTTTTTCAATCATATTTCCTGCATTAGGAAGTATAAAAAACAATGCTGTAAAAAGAATATATGCAATAACAGATATAACATCTGATTTTTTGCTTCTTTCACTGGATTCAAGATATGCAAGCAAAGCTATGCCTGCAGCAATATATAAAAATATACCAAAAACAGCAAAATAAGTTTTTGATGATATTTGTATCATATAGAATATTAAAAAACTTAAAACAGGGTAAAGCTGAACTGATTTACTCATTGACTTCCACAATATATATTAATTAAGCTGGCATAAAGCCAGCTTATATATTAAAATCAATTATTTATTAAGAGTGAATGGAACAAGTGCAATAATTCTTGCAGTTTTAACTGCTGCAGCTAAATTTCTTTGGTGTTTTGCACAAGTTCCTGTTAATCTTCTAGGCATAATTTTGCCTCTTTCTGTGATAAACTGGCGTAAAAGTTTTGCATCTTTATAATCAATATCTATTTTGTCTACACAAAAACGGCAGACTTTTTTCTTTTGAAATCTTTTTTTAATAACAGCCATAACTGTCCTCCATTGTATTTAAGCTAAATTTAAAAAGGTACATCTTCATCACGAATCATACTATCATCAGCAGGCATCTTTAAATCATCTTTATCTACCATGCTTTCATCAAAATCCGCTCTGTCTTTTCGTCCTCCCACCATTTGGAAAGACTCAACTATGACTTCATGCTTACTGCGTTTTTGTCCTTCCTGTTCCCACTGTCTGAAAGATAATCTGCCTTCAACTAAAAGTGGTGTGCCTTTAGTAACATACATACCCATTGTTTCTGCCAGTTTGCCATATACCACAATATCTATAAACATAACTTCTTCTTTATCTTTATATCTGCGGTTAGTAGCAATACCAGTTGTTGCAACAACTGTTGCACTGCCTGGCAGGTTCCGAACATCTGGTGTTCTTGTAACATTACCTAATAAAACTACTTTATTATAAGAAGCCATAATTTACTCCCTGCTGGAAACTATTTTTCTTCGTTTTCAGCAACTTCAGAAGTTTCTTCTGACTGCTCTTCGCCAGCTCCTTCTTCGCTTTCGCTTCTTGGTTTACTTACTTTCTCACTGGCTGGACGCTCTTTACGAACTGGCTCTTTGCGTGGGTTTTGTTTAAACCTTTTTTCATCAAGCATGACAATAACATAACGAATAACATTTTCATTAAATTGGAAGCGTTTTTCCAACTCATTATTAATATAACTGGTATCTGCTTTAAATTGGATTAAAACATAATATCCGTCATTATGTTTCTCAATAGGATAAGCAAGTGCCTGCCTGCCCCATACATCAACTTTTACGATTTCACCACCATTAGAAATAATGTTTTCTTTGTAAAACTCAATGTGTTTTTCATGTTCTTCTGCCGATAATTCTGGCTTTAGAATAAAAATTGTTTCGTATGTCCTCATTAGGACCTCCCTTTCGGTTTTTTTAGCCACAGACCTAAAAACATTCTGCAGCAAGAGTGAACTGTATTCTTATCAATTTATTATAATATAGTCAAGTAAAAAATAGCTGTAAATGTGTATTTTTTTATATTTTACTTGTTTTATTTTCTTTTTTGCTTAAATTATATTATTATGGAAGAAAAAGATTATATAAATGATATAGATAATGAAAGAGCAGATGCCGCATGTGCAAGACTTTCTGAAAAAAGCAGGTCTCTTATTATAAGCCTTTTTGAAAAGGGGCTTATTTTAGTTAATAATAAACCCATTAAAAAATCTGCTAAACTTAAAGCTGGAGATAAAATACACATTACTTTTCCTGATGAAGAACTGCCCAGCATAACACCACAGAATATACCTTTTGATATTATATTAGACAAAAAAAACTATGCAGTAATAAATAAACCTGCAGGCTTAACAGTGCATCCTGCACCTGGAAATTATGATAATACCCTTGTAAATGCTTTGCTTTATACATTTGTTATAGAAGATGAAGATAACGAATTTCGCCCCGGCATTGTGCATCGTCTTGATAAAGATACATCAGGACTTATGATAATAGCAAAAAATACTGAATACAGAATGAAACTTGCAGAACTTTTTTTAAACAGGAATATTACTAAAAAATATATGGCAATATGTCAGGGAACACCTGCATTTTTAGAAAAACGGATAGAAGCACCTATTGGCAGAGATAAATATAACAGACAGAAAATGGCTGTTAGGGATGAGGGCAAAATGGCAGTAAGCCATTTTAAAGTTATAGAGAAATATAAAAGAGCTTTTTTAACAGAGGTTACCATTTTTACAGGAAGAACACATCAAATAAGAGTTCATGCTGCAAGTATGGGTCACTCATTGATAGGTGACAGCCTTTATGGTGGTAAAGAGTTATATAGATTTAAACGGCAGGCTCTTCATTCTTCATTTTTAGAGTTTAAAGAGCCTGATACATGTGAACTTATTTCTATTTCTTTACAACTTCCAGAAGATATGGTATTGTTGCAGAGAAATTTAATGCAGGAGGGCTGATATGGATAAATTCTATGCAGGTATTGACGAATACTTATCAGGTGATTTGCATAAAGCAATAAGACTCTTAACCGAATATATAGATGAACAGGGTTATGATACTGCTGCAGCATATTACCATATTGGTCTTTGTTACAGCGACTTAAACCAAATGACACCTGCATGCCAGAACTTTGCAAAAGCTGCAGAAATTGCACCAGATAAATCAATGTATCTTTATAAACTGGGGCTTTCCTATTTCCGCCTTATGGCTCTTGATAAAGCTGCTGCTGCACTTAAAAAAACAATAGATTTAAATCCAGAACATCAGCGTTCAAAGTTTTTATTAGGTCAGGTATATTTTCAGCAGGGGCTTATGAATGAAGCAGAAGCAGTTTTTTCTAATGTGCTTTCAAAAAGCCCTGATTTTGCTGATGCTTATTACCATAGAGCATTAACAAGATATCAGCTTTCAAAAGACGATGAAGCACTTAATGATTTAAATAAAGCAATAGAAATAAATCCAGATTATAATGAAGCACTCATTGAAGCTGCTAAAATTAATTTTGAAAATTCTAATTTTGAACAGGCAGCAATAGACTGCAAAAAAATATATGAAAAAGGATACAGAAATTTCTCTTTTATAAAGCATTATTTAACAGTGCTTTTAAAAGCATATAAAAAAGAAGAATTTGAAAATTTGAAAGCTGAAGCATCTATACTTTTTCCTAATAATATGGATATTGAGAATATA
>CAMWVK010000151.1 GCA_947177675.1 uncultured Mucispirillum sp. | reverse complement strand
AGGCAAAGAATATGGGAAAAGAAACTAATGTTTTAAAATCATTAGAAGAAAGCTCTATTTCAAGACGATCCTTTTTAAAAGGTCTTGCAGCAATGGGTGCCCTTGGTGCTGTGGCTGGCTGCTCAAAAGACAGCGGTTCAGATATTATATACGGGGGGGGGATTTAGATAATGTAATATCTCCAGAAGACCTTTCTAACCCAAAAATCTATTACACATCCTGCGTTCATAACTGTGGCACAGGTGTTCGTTGTGTTTCAAAATTACATGTTGTAAATGGTAGAATAGTCCGAGTTACATCAGATGACAGCGACTATGCATTTGATGGCTCTTATCGTAATAAAGAGCAGTATAACGATGCTCGTTCATTAACCTGCCCTAAAGGCAGAGCTATTAAATACCGTGCTCACCATCCTGCAAAACTCCGTTATGCTTTAAAGCAGACTAAGGGGCGGGGTGATTTATCTGGCTTTGTTAGAATTCCTGTTGACCAGGCATTAAAAGAAATTGCAGTAAAATATAGAAAAACTGTTGAAAAGTATGGTCCCGGTGCAGTTCATAATATTTATGGCACATCAGGTGGTTACAGTGGTCAGGGAACTTATGCAAGTTACAGCACTACAAGGTCTGCATTAACACCTGCTGGAGCAAGAGGCGGCTATGGTGATTACAGCTATTATCAATACCACTTTGGTTCAGTTATTGTGGGGCATCCGGGTTCCTGCGGAGCATATACTAAATCATCTAATGTTGCATGGCAGTTTCCAGCTATTGCAGGTGTTGTAAAAAATGTTGTTTCTTGGGGAGCAAACATGCTTACAACAGTAAACTCTGCCAGCTGGTCTTATATTAGAGCTTTTGAAAAATTAAAAGAACGGGGTGGCAGAGCTTGGTTTATTGGACCAGAGCTTACTGATACGGGTGTTACATGCCATACTGACTGGATACAATCTCGTAACTATACAGATGTTGCATTAATTATGGGTATGCTTTATGAAATGCTTGTAAATACATTTAGTAAAAATGGCGAAATACAAAAATCATCTAAAGCATTAGATATAGATTATATAGATACAATGGTGCATGGTTTCTTTGCATCTCCAGAATACTATGTTAATACAACTACTGGTGACATAGTAAAAGATGACCCATCTGATCCTATTAATTATCGCCATATAGAAGCTGTTGAAGCAGGTAAATGTTTAGCATCATACATATTAGGCGGCGATGCTTCTATTATTGGTAATCCAACATATAATGCAAATTCAACAAACTATACTGCAACAAAATATAATGAAATCAGCAATAATATGCCAAGGGTTGGTGCAGTATCATGGACTGTAACAAAAGGTGCAGAGACCGAATATCAATATAAAAAAGATTTTAGTGTTCCTAAAACTCCAGAATGGGCTGAAAAAATTACTGGTGTTCCAGCAGAAAAAATAAGAGAGCTTGCAAATATGTATACAGACCCAGAACAGCATCCAATATTTAATGAATGGGCTGGTGGCACACAAAAGCAGTTAAATGGCTCTATTCAGCTTTGGGCTATTACTGCTCTTATGGCTATCACTAAAACATTTGGTTTAAGTGGTGAAACATTTGGCGGTGCTTGGGCTGCTACAAACTCTCTCGGTCCAGTTGCAGATGCTGAAAGTAATAATTATATAGATTTTTCATTAATTAATGTTGGCAATGCAGGTGTAACTACTATTTCAGATAGAACAGTTAATAGTATTTCATGTAAAGAATGGTTTAATGGTATTAAAATAGCTTATAAAGACTATTTAACTCCAGAAAGAGGCTATACTGGTGAAAATATTCCAGACTGGGATATGAGTAAAAGATATTACTCAAATGACGGTGGTGTTAAATCACTTGTGATGTTTGAAAGAGACTCATCAAATCCAGACCAGCTTCAAACAGAGCAAATAGATGGAAAAACATATTATAAAGTTAAAAGAGATGCAAATGGTAACCCAATATATTCTGGTATTCGTATGATATTAAATGCTGGCGGTGCAATTATGGTGAACCAGCACATGAATTCAAATGATTTAACTGCAATGTATAGAGCTATACCTGCATTAAACTCAGAAGAAGGTGGCGGTTATAATAATCCAGACAGCCTTTGTCTTGTAACATTTGATTTGTTTATGTCGCCAACTGCAAGATATATGGACTATGTATTACCAGCAGTTTCTCAACTTGAAGCAGTAGGCAGAGAAGCATTTGGCGGTCAGTCTAAACAAATGTATAGACCACCTGTTGTAGAGCCATTAGGTGATGCTCTTGACAGCTGGACAATGACTTATAAAGCATGGGTTGCTCAAAGTGGGCTTGGCGAAATAAGTTATGGTGGTAAAACAACTACAGGTATTAGTGATGCTCCAAATAAATATACTAACAATTCAAGCTTTAAGCCTATAAGAAATTATTTTGATGCAGAAGTGGATAAAGCAACTGCGGACCCTGCTTCAAAATACTATGGTATGACAAGAGATGAAGTTTATGGAGCACAATTTACACCTGCTAAAAATAATGATGAATATATATGCACATCATTATATGAAACAAAAGGAACAACTACAAGCTGGTTTCGTAATGACAGCGATACATCACAAGGAAATCGTAATAATATTTCACAAGTTGGTCAAATCAGAAAGAATCTTGATGAATATCTTGAAGGAAATATGGCAGGCCCATTTGTATTTACTACATCAAACAGTGTCCAAAATAAATTTGACGGAAGCACATATTCAAGTGCTGCAAATAATGCAGTTTCTTTGATTGATACTTCTTCAAGACCTGCAATGTCTGGTAAATTCCAAATTTATAATGGCAGAGTTAAGTGGGATTATGAACATGCTTTTGAAAAATATCATGGCTGGCTGCCTGCTGAAAATCGCGGACAGGAAAACAGAGATGCGGAAGGCGATTTAAAAGTCTATCCAATACCAATATATTTTAATTTTGAAGACTGTTTTAAAGAATCCTATAACGGCTTTGAAAAAGTTAATTCTGCTACAGGCGAAGCAAAAACAGGTCCAAATGCAGCATTTTTTGCAGGAACAGGAAGAGACAAACCGCTTACAATGAGCACAACTCATGACAGATTTAGAGTTCATTCTACTCATGATGAAAATCCTCTTTTAAGGGAACTTAACCATAGAACTATAAATGGTGGCTGGGCAAGTGGTAATGACTGGAAAGAATACTGTATCGTTCCAGAAAGACAAACTATAAATTCTGCCGCAGCTTATGAATCACCAATGATAAGCTCTGCAATCTATAATAAGAACAGAGAAACTGCATCATGGCATGAAATATGGATAAATACTCAAGATGCCGCAGAACGAGGTATTACTGACGGTATGCTTTGCCGTGTGGAAAACCCTATTGGTAAAGTAAGAGTTATTGCAAGAGTTACTGACCGTTGTATTCCGGGTCATTTAAACCTGCACCAAGGTGGCTGGTATGACCCTAATACTGACGGAGTAGATGATGGTGGCAATGCAAATACCCTAATAGCTTCAACTCCATCAAGATATGACCATGGTAACGCTCAGCAGTCTGCTTATGTTACCATTAAACCTGAAACAGAATTTAATATATAAAGGGTGCAATTATGGCTATAGAAAAAATACAATATGCTTTTTATTTTGACCAAACAAGATGTATGTCATGTAATTCCTGCACAGTAGCATGTAAAGACTGGAATCAAGTGGAGCCGGGACCTGTTGCATGGCGTAAACAGTTTACTTATGAAAAAGATGGTGGATTTTTCCCATTATCTATGGGCTGCAACCACTGTGAAGAGCCAGCTTGTAAAAATGCATGTCCATATAATGCTATAAGCAAAACAGATGATGGTATTGTATATGTTAACAGAGATTTATGCCAAGGTGCATTAAGCTGTATTTCTGCATGTCCATTTGCTAAACCACAGATAGCTGGTGATAAGCAGGAGCCAAATGCATTTGAAAGCTGGAAAGTCCAACACCCTATGCAAAAATGCGATATGTGTAAAGACAGACTTAATAAAGGCGAAAAACCAGCATGTGTTCAAAGCTGTGTAGGAAGAGCATTAGATTTTGGAACAAAAGATTATATATTAAGCACATATAGTGGTGCTGTTCAGCTTAATCATAGTGATTTTCCTTATGCTTATGTAAATAATACTAATGATACTAAACCATCATTCTATGTAAAGAAAAAAACATCAATTAGTATAACAAAACCATCAAGCAATTATGTAAAATAAATAAAGGGGAGGGAAACCTCCCTTAATATGTAAAGGTATAAAATGATGGAAAGCTCTTTAAAAAATGAAATTCATTCAGCAAGAGGCAGTATTTATTTATTTTTAAAAAACTGCTTATATGATATGCCAAATGAAGCATTTTATAAAATGATAGAAGATATGTTGTATCAGTTAAGCCATATTGTAAATGAAAGTAAAAATACAGATATGAAAAATGGATATAATGGTATGCTAAAATTTATAAATGCAGTTAAAAGTCTATCTGGAAATGAGTTAGATGAATTTAATCTGCATATCAGCAGAGAATATACGGTATGCTTATGTTTACCAGGCACTGCACAGCAGGAAGAATCCTATTATATTTCTGAAGACCATATTTTAAAACAAGAGTCAAATGATGATATGATGAAACTGTTCCATAAATATGGGTTTGCAATGTCAGCAGATTTACAGGCAGATTATGATAATGTTTGTATAGAGCTGGCATTCATGAGCAAACTTGCATATATGAGTGCAGATACACAAGATAATAAAGAATATTCTAACCTTATATTAGAACAGTTAAATTTTCATAAAAATCATTTTGATAAATGGATATATCATTTTTATGATAAAGTAATAGAGCAGAAAATAATAGAAAGCAGATTATATAAATATATTGCTGAATTTTCCAAAGGTTTTATACGAGAAGACAAACTGCTGCTTGAAGAATTAAACAGCAGCAATAACTAATTAAGGAGTAATGCCTATGAAAAGGCTTATGTTAACTACATTAACGATGTTGTTATCTATAGTATTTCCTGCTTATGCTTATGTTGGCGATGCGTATGTTACACCAGACAGCTGGAGTAAGCATGTAAATGCCAACGGTATCAAAGCAAGCTTAAAAGGTTTAAATTTTGGCGATGCAGGTATATTAAAAATAGGCTTAACAACAAGAGCCACAATGAAAT
>CAMWVK010000150.1 GCA_947177675.1 uncultured Mucispirillum sp. | reverse complement strand
TATTTATACTGTCCGTCTATAACAGGTTCTAAAAGTTTTTTAAACGAAGGAAATTTAAATATAACATCACTTTTCTCATTGCAGCATATAATATGATTAAGCCCGATAAGATTTTTAAATATATCAAATTTCCCCTTATCTTTAACTGCATTGATTACATAACTATTCTCAACTAAATCCAGTTCTCTGCTAAACGCTACATAAGTATCATCTAATAAACTTTCATCAAGGATATAATCATTCCAGACAGACTGTAATATTTCATATTTTGACAATGCCACACTTCCGGTATTAATATTTTTAAATAATTCCGGCAAATCATTTTTATCCCCTCTATATATTATCAATGCTATATCATCATTCGCAATCTCTATTTTTTCTTTAAGTATTCCTAATAAATCCTCAACAATCTGTAAATCACAAAATGCATTATTAAAAGCTTTGCTTTCATTATTTAAAACATTGAACAACATACTTACTTTTTCATATCCATAGAGATTTGAAATTTCTGTATACCATTTTTTTATGCAATTTTTTAACTTTTGTTTATTTGCCTGAATACTATTCTTTATAATATATTCATCAATCTCTTTCTCCACTTTCTTATAGAAATCCGAAAACGAAATAACCTCATTAGGACTTGACAAATATTGATTTAATGTATTTATTCTTTGTAAGCCATCTATTATATAGTACACATCTTCATCTTCATACAAAGTTATTGCCCCTATTGGAAAACCTTTAAATAATGAATCCAACAGTTGCTGCTTCTTCTGTTTCTTCCAAACAAAATTTCTTTGAAATTCAGGAATCTTTAGCTTGTATACAGTTAACAGCTTTTTAATTGTTGTCTGATCCAAATTAAACCTCTTATTCTCCATATTTTTATTTACTCCTATTATAATATGTAAATACTGACAAAAATATTATGCTTTGGCTTGAATAATCTTTTTTAGACAATATTGCATTATAGTCATCATCTTCCATTAAATCTTTTAGAAATTCTCTTCTTTTACTACTTTTTCTTTTGGAATTAATATATTCAAATGTTTACCTCCGCTTAAAACCTCATTATTATACTACTTTTTTATTACGCTGCTCTTTATTTATACACCATATGCATACTGGCACAATATACATACACGCCATAACCCAGGCTGCCTGATCTGCAAAACATATAGCATTAAATCCATAAATAGGAACAAATACGCTACTCACAAATATTCGTGCAACCATCTCCACAGCTCCTGATAAAACCGCTCTTCCAGAGTAACCTATGCCCTGCACACACAATCTGCAGACATTTAATATCCCAAGTGCCCAGTAGAAAAATCCAAGACATGCAAGATATTTTGCAGATGCGTCTAGTACATCTACTGCTTCAGAACTAACAAACATAAGAGACAATATACGTCCTGAACAAATAAGAATAACACCTGCAAAAATACCATATAATACACCAATCATAACACCTTTTTTTATTCCGAGTTTAATACGTTCAATCTTGCCTGCACCAAGGTTCTGACTGCAAAATGTTGATACAGCAGTTGCAAGTGCATCAAATGGACACATAAAAAGCTGCTTTATCCGCATAGCAGCCGTAAAAGCGGATATATATACACTTCCAAGCCCATTATTAGCAGACTGCATTACCATACTTCCTATGGCTGTAATTGAAAACTGAAGTCCCATAGGAACTCCCATTACAAGCAGTCTGCTCGCAAATTTCCCATTAAAATGGCAGTCTTTTTTTGATAAATGCAAAAGCTTAATTTTTCTTTTAATATAAGCAAGGCACATAATCCCACTTACTCCCTGTGCAGCAATAGTTGCAATGGCAGCACCCGCACAGCCAAGCTTTACAACAATTATTAAAAACAAATCTAAAATAATATTTAAAGCAACTGAAATTGCAAGAAACAGAAACGGCGTCCTGCTGTCTCCAATTGCTCTTAAAATTCCTGACAAATAATTATAAAGAAGTGAAAAAGGTATTCCTGCAAATATAATTACAAGGTAAATATATGCATTCTTAAAAATATCATCAGGAGTTAACAAAAGGTGTAAAATCTGTGTACATAAAATAACACAAATTAATGTTACAATAATACCAACTAAAGCAGTAAGAACAGCTCCATTAAATACATATCCCCTCATACTCTTATATTCCTTTGCACCAAATCTTTGTGCAACAGGAATCGCAAATCCTGCACAAATACCTATGCAAAAACCAAGTACAAGAAACTGAACACTGCTTGATGCTCCTACTGCCGCAAGTGATTTTGGTCCAAGATATCTTCCTACAATGGCTGCATCAACAATATTATAAGTCTGCTGAAACAAATTTCCTAAAAGCAGTGGAAATGCAAAACTTATCATATGCTTTACAGGATTTCCCTCTGTCATATTCTTAGCCAATATTCACACCTCCAATCATACTGCTCCCACTCTCACATTTCTTTTGGCGATTTAAATATTCCCTTTTCTGTTATAAAACCTGTAATAAGTGAGCCATCTGTCACATCAAATGCAGGGTTGTATATTTTTACATTTTCTGCTGTCATTGGTTCTTTATACCACATATGTGATACCTCTTTTACATCTCTCTGCTCTATGACAATATCTGCCCCTGTCTCTGCTGTCATGTCTATTGTAGATGTGGGAGCGCAGACATAAAAAGGTATATTATAATGTTTTGCAAGAACAGCAGTCATCAAAGTGCCTATCTTATTAGCAGTATCACCATTGGCAGCAACCCTGTCACAGCCTACAAGCACTGCATTAACTTTTCCCTTAGCCATAACAGAAGCAGCCATATTATCACATATAAGAGTCACATCTACCCCTGCCGACGAAAGCTCAAATGCTGTAAGCCTTGCCCCTTGAAGCAAAGGTCTTGTTTCATCAGCAAACACATGAAACCCATAACCCTTTTCATGTCCTAAATATATAGGAGCTGTAGCTGTGCCATATTTACATGTAGCAAGCTGTCCTGCATTACAATGTGTAAGTATTCCATCTCCCGGTTTAAGAAGCGAAAGTCCATATTCCCCTATACTCCTGCACACTAAAATATCTTCTTCTTTAATTTTATATGCCTCATCTAAAAGAGTATTTTTAATAATAGAAATATCTATATTCTCTTCTTTTATAAGCCTGTTTTTAACTTCTCTATATCTATCCATTATACGACCAAGCGCCCATGAAAGATTCACTGCTGTAGGTCTTGAAGAATTAATAAAATCCTTTTTACTTATTAATTCTCTTTCAAATTCATCTAGATCTGTTGTCTCAATCTGACAGGCAAGCATTGCAAGTCCAAAAGCAGCAGCTACACCTATTGCTGGTGCACCCCTTACCTTCAACAGATAAATTGCATCCCAAACCTGCTGTGATGTAGTAAGCTCCTCAATCTGAATGTCAGAAGGCAGCTTAGTCTGGTCAATAATTTTAACGATATTTAAATCTCTATCATAATCCACTGTTTCATAATCTAAAATTGATTTCATAATAATCCTCATATAAAACGAACGTATTCGTTTATTAAAAATATCATTTTCTTACACTCCTATTATATTGTATATAAACAGACTAGTCAATTATATATTAATGCCTCCTTAGCAGTATATTTACATATATTTTTTTAATATGCAAATAATATTACAAAACTTTATGGAGGTATGATAATGAAAATAACTGATAAGAAAAAACCTGTTAAAACAATTCCAGACGGTGTGTGGGAAAGCAGCCGGCCTCAAAATAAAAATAATGACACTAATACCAGCAGTAAAACTACTGATTTACAGGGAAACGGCTATCCACAAAATCATAATAAGACAAAACAATAGTAAAACTCACACGTTTGTATTGCGTTTGCACTTTCAGCACTAAGATGCACACATTTTATAAAAATAAGATTTTGTTTAAAAATCATACAAAATAGTTCTGTAAAGATTTAAATAATAGTATAGATAAAATTTATATCTTATGTTATAATTCTAAAAAATACACCTATTATAGGTATATTCGCTGAATATATTATTACTTAGGCTGTTAAATATTACTTTTTTTACTATATTTAGCAGCCAAAGCAATAGAAAGGATTAAGAAGGCAATTCAGTGGCATTGTTGACTGACGACAACGCGATACTGACACAAAGAGCAGGTACCTATTGCTCAATTATTAATGGAACACTAAGATTTTATTATAAATAAAGTGAATGAATTGATCGCTAAACTATCACTGAATTTACTAATGAAATAAAATATTACAAAGAGATTTCTCCTGATAAGTTATAATACAAAGTATTTTATATGGAGGTCATATGAAACAAGCACTTAGATTTACAATGGGTATAGGCATACAAAATTTTGATAAGCTGCGCACAGAAAATATTTTTTATATAGATAAAACAGATTTTATAAAACAGTGGTGGGAAACAAAAGATGATGTAACATTAATCACACGTCCAAGGCGATTTGGCAAAACATTAAATTTAAGCATGTTAGAATGTTTCTTTTCCAAAAAATATGAAAACAGGAGTGACTTGTTTGAAGGATTATCTATTTGGAACTATAAAGAGTACCGACATTTACAAGGAACATATCCCACAATTTTTTTAAGTTTTGCATCTATAAAAACCGGAAGTATTCAAGGGATCAAAACCTCAATAAAATGGATTTTAGCCAGAGAATTTAACAGACATGATTACTTAAAAGAAAAACTGTCGCCATCTGAACTTTCAATGTTTGAAGCAATAAATCCGGAAATGAATGACGAAACTGCCATAAATTGTATAAATCTGCTCTCTGAATTTATGCAAAAATATTATAACAAAAAAGTAATTATACTTCTTGATGAATATGATACACCTATGCAGGAAGCATGGCTTGATGGGAATTGGGATAAAGCAGTTAAATTTTTCAGAGGCTTTTTTAATGCTGCTTTTAAAACAAATGATTATATGTACCGTTCTATAATAACAGGAATTACAAGAATTAGTAAAGATTCTATCTTTTCAGACTTAAATAATATCCAGGTAATAACTACAACATCAAATAAATATTCTAAATGTTTTGGTTTTACTGAAAAAGAAGTTTTTACCGCCCTTGATAGTGCAGGACTTAATAATGAAAAAAAAGAGGTTAAAAACTGGTATAATGGTTTTACATTTGGAAATCACACAGATATTTATAATCCATGGTCAATAATAAAAT
>CAMWVK010000149.1 GCA_947177675.1 uncultured Mucispirillum sp. | reverse complement strand
TGTATATATAAAAATACAATATATTTTACGAATTAAGGCTTGATTTTCATTAAAATTTGTTAAATTTTTACATTCAACCTTTTCTATATGATTTTAAATCTACTATACTTGCTGGTGTATGTTTAGCTGACCATTTATACACTATTACTTCTGCTGAATATTTTTGGTCAGGATTACCGCCATAAAGCCTGTTTGTATATGAAATCATAATTAATTTAGACTTATCTTTTGATAAATCTATACACTCATAAGGTTCTGCTGGTAAATCCTGTATATTTCTGCATGATAAATCAGTTAAAAATACACTATTATCTGTTATTACTAACACCTTATTATCAGGCAGACTTTCAAAGCTTAATGCCTGATATATAACTGGTGATGGATTATATGTTCTTAAACTATCACCTTCTTCTTCATCTTTTAATACTGCATATTTCAGATTAGCTTCTTTATCAAAAATCATTAAACCACCAATATCTGAAAAAGAACTTGCTATTGTTGTCCACACTTTGCCTGCTGCAATACCTGTGCTGAAAAAACCATACCGTTGAAAATGAGTATATACCTGCCCTGTTTTCTTATTATATATGGCTATTGCACCCTTTTCTTCTTCACTGCAATCTATAGCTGCGGCAATAAGTGAGCCATCATCTGAAACAGCAATACCAAGCCAGTCTATTAAATCAGCAGTAAATTCAAAACTGCATACTAATTCTAAATCAGTATTGTATATTTCCCAAAATTTGCCTTTTATATTAACAGCATAATTATTACTGATTACCCATTTACTACCTTCTAATACAGCTATTTCATTCAAATGATAAAGGCTTGTATGTATTTCATAATCATCATCAATAGTAATTGAGCTGTTATTATTATCTTCATCTATTGTATATAAATGAAGCCTGTTATGGCGTATAATTAAAAATCTGACTTTATTATTTTTATTAAAAATATGCAGAAAATCCATATCATGCATATAAGATTCTTTCTGCATAGAGCCAATCCATTCAAAATCATCATTACTGGAACAGTAAAAATCAATACTTTCTTCATACTGGGAAAATTGTGATATAAAAACAAGATACAGCCTGCCATCTATATAAATATAGTCAAGCAGCATATCTTCTTCAAACTCAAACTCCCATTTTTTTATAATTTCACCATCTAAATTTATATGATAAAATGTAAAAATATTAAATGTATTTTCAAGAATAATAAATGAACTGCTGTCTACAAATTTGATTCTTTTTAAAACAGATGAACAACTATCAGAAAAAGCTGAAAGATTATCCAGCTTAAATGATGTTAACTTATCAAACAAAACTTCACTCTCTATAAAACATTTTGAGAAAAATTACTATCATATTTTGTATTTTAAGTCAAGTATGATAAATATTATATATTTAGCCTACTACATTAATAAGCTGACCAACACCTTTTGACACTTCTATATTTGCTCCAGCCATGCTTGCCTGTTTAGTAGCAGCATCTGTATTAGTAAGCTCTGTAATACCATGTTGATGAGATGTACCTTTTGATTTATTTGCAGCTGCAATAGAATATTCCATACCTAACATATGCGATTTTTCAAAAGAAGGTAAGCCTGAAACATAAGCCATAATCACACTCCTGCTGGGTTATCCCCATAGATATAATTTATGAAATAATTATTTGTTTGTCAATATAAATAATCATTGTAGTTATTTCCCCTCCCCATTCTTTCTATGATTTTTTTAATATATGTCTTTGCAAAACAGCTTTTTTATCAAATAATTATAACTATTATTTTTTAAAAAAAGTGGGTATCATCAGAAATAATTATTTGCTTGTATTATCCATTAATTTGTCAACTGCTTCTCTGCCATAAGAATTATTAATAGAATATAAAACAACATCTTTTGGTGATATATATGATGCTGGTGGTGTTGCTCCACAATATTCAATGTTTAAATAATCATAAAATTCTTTTTCTGTAATATTATGGGTGTTTATCATAAGAGATGTCTGCACAATATTTGTATATATTTCCATATTAACAGCCTGCAGCACTGCTTCTGCCTGAGAAATATTTTGCTGACCATAAAAATTTTCTAAAAATGAAACAAAGTTCATGCTAAAATCATCTATTGCTTTTTTTGCTGGAGTTGAAACTGCATATTCCTGCATTTGAGCTTCAGTTAGATTATCATTTGTTATCTCTTTATTTATTTGGATAAAAAGAGCACCAAGCTTTTTTGCATCATTACATGATACTTTAATATTTCCCTTTTTAATATTCTCAAAAGTTTCATAGCCTATGCTGTCATCAGTTATTTTCATATTATTATTTGATTTATACTCTTTATCTGAGCGAAAGCTGCTTGTTACAATAATAGCCATAACTATAACACCTAAAAACAGCATAAACCCAACTGACTTATATAATATACCTGATTTTTTATTTTTCTTCATCATAAAGCCTCAATAATATATCTTTAATACAAGTAAAAATATATTATATCATCTTATATTTCAATATAAACTTATATTTCTTAACAAATTTTACTAATAATTTTAATATTATTAAAAATTTTAGTTGAAACTAAAATTATTTTTGTATATAAAGTATTAGATATTAATCAAAATTTTTTAAGGAGTAATAATATGGATAATATTGGTGGAAACAAACTTTTATATTTTTTAGCAGGTGTTGTTGTTGGCGGTTTAGTAGTATATTCTGCACGCTCTCCACAAGTTAGAAGTATGCTGGCAAAAGCAGCTGGCAAAAGTCTTAAATTAAAAGAAGATGCTGCTGCTATTATAGAATCAATTAAAGAAAATGCAGAAGATTTTGCAGCAGAAGCAAAACATTACAGCAGAAAACAACATGGTAAATAGTTTTAAGAGGCGTATATGGATGTTAAAATAGTTCATAAACTTCCTGGAAGAATACGCCTTCATTATAATAAAGGCACTTTAACTAATAAGCAGACTATACTGGTTAAAGTGCTTTTATCAACTCAAGAAGGTATAAAAAGTATTAATATTAATCCTTTAACATGTTCTATATTAATTTATTACAGTAATATTTCAGAAAAACAAATATTAGCATTATTCAAAGCCCTAAATGATGAATATTTAAATGATGAAGATATGCTTAATTCAATTAATGAAACAAAAGCAGAAACAAGCATTATTGCAAATTTATTTATAATAGCAGCTAAACATTTCAGCAAAGCATTGCTTCCTGTTCCTGTTCGCAGGATTATCACAGTAATAAATACTATTCCAAGAATAAAACAAGGTTTAAAAACACTGATTCTGCAAAAACAGTTAATTTCAGAAACTCTTGATGCAGCAGCTATAAGCTTATCTATTGCAAATGGTGATTACAACACAGCAGGTTCTATTAATTTTCTTTTAAATATAGGTGAAACTTTAGAAGATTATGCAAAGCGTAAATCTTATGATAATCTTGCTGAATCTTTACTCAATTTACAAGAACAGGCAAGAGTTGTAAATGATAATGGGCAGGAATATGCTGTATTAGCCCATACATTAAAAAAAGATGATAAAATAATAGTCAGAACAGGTCAGACTATACATGCTGATGGTATTATCATTCAGGGAGAAGCTATGATTAATCAGGCATCTATCACAGGTGAAAGTATGCCTGTTAAAAAAGAAATAGATGATGCAGTATATGCAGGAACACTTGTAGAAGAAGGTGAAATTATTTTAAAAATCACAGCAGCGGGAAAAGATACAAAAGTGAGTAAAATAGTAAAACTAATAGATGATGCAAATAATATTAAATCAGCTGCTCAAGAAAAATCTGAAAAATTAGCAGATAAGCTTGTTCCATATAACTTTTTACTTGCATGTTCAACATATCTTATAACTCATGATATTATTAAAACATCTTCAACTTTAATGGTTGATTATTCTTGTGCTATGAAGCTGGCTGCACCTATTGCAAGCTTATCCGCTATGAAAGAAGCTGCTAAATATGGAATTATTGTAAAAGGCGGTAAGTTTCTTGAAGAAACTGCAAATGCTGACACTATTATTTTTGACAAAACAGGTACTTTAACAAATGCGTCTCCAAAAATAATAGATATTATATCTTTTAATAATTACTCTAAAGAAGAAGTATTAAAAACAGCTGCATGTTTAGAAGAACATTTTCCACATCCACTAGCAAGAGCTGTTGTGCAGGAAGCAGCAAATAAAGGCATATATCATAAAGAAGAACATGCAAAAGTAGAATATATTGTAGCTCATGGTATTGTTTCTACTCTGTATAATAAAAAAGTTGCTATAGGAAGTGAACATTTTATATTTGATGATGAAAAAACATATACTACACAAGAAGAAAAAGACATTATCCAAAAGGCATCTAAAGATTGCAGTTCTATTTTATATCTTGCTATGGATAATGTGCTTATGGGCATCATTTTAATTGATGATCCTGTGCTGCCTAATGCTGCAGAAGTTGTTGATAATCTAAGAAAAACAGGTATCAAAAATATTATAATGATTACGGGAGATTGTGAAGCAGCAGCTGCAAAAGCAGCTAAAATCATTAATGCTGATGATTATGTTTCACAGGCACTTCCAGAAGACAAAACATATTATGTAAAGCAAATGCGTAAAAATGGTTACAAAGTTATAATGACTGGTGATGGAATAAATGATTCTCCTGCTCTTGCTTCTGCAAATGCAGGAATAGCTATGAAAGGAAGCTCTGATATTGCTGGAGAAACTGCAGATATTATACTTAATGATAAAGGTATTGAAAGTTTATACGAAACAAGAATATTAGGTATGGAACTTTTAAAAAGAATATCCATAAATAATAAAATTATTATTGCAGGTAACTCATTATTAATACTAGCAGGGCTTATAGGTATAATTAAACCATCAACAGCAGCACTTCTGCATAATACATTAACTGTAAGTATTAGTGCCTTTGCAATGCAACCAATGTTAAAGGAAAAAAAATGATAGTATTAAGTTTTTTTGAAGGCAGAGTTCGCTTAAAAGCATCACTTTTTAAAAACAGTGACATAAGCAACCAAATAAGAGATATGCTGCTTGCTTCTAATGCTGTAAAAAATATTACTGTAAATGAAGTCACTGGAAGTATGCTTATTGAATATTTTCCAAATAAAATACCTCTTTTAAAAATTAAAAAAGCTATGTCGTATTTTGAAAAAATAAAAGAAATTTATGAAATTTATGGCAATGA
>CAMWVK010000148.1 GCA_947177675.1 uncultured Mucispirillum sp. | reverse complement strand
ATATAATATGAAAGAGCCGCGAGATATAGAAAGGCTTGTTCGCACAATGCAGTCATCAGTAAGTAAAAATCAATCAAAATTAACTGTTATATTAACACCAGAAAATTTAGGTAAAATGCAAATACAGTTAAGTGAAAGTGGTGGCAAAATTACTGCAAAATTCTTATTAGATAATGAAAACAGCCACAAATTGATAATGGCTCAAAGTGATTTACTTAAAAACCAGTTAGCAGAAAAAGGTATTGTAGTTGATAATATGGAGTTTGCTCATAATGATGCAATGAGCAAACAGCAGCATAACGATGAACAGGGTAGAAGAACTTCTAAACATGCACAAAAGGGTAAAGGGGTTAGAAACCAAGAAAACGATTTAGAAGTTGGCACAGAAGTTGCTAATAAAAAAGCAACAGGCATATATGCCTAAGACAGGAGGAAAGTATGCAGCCACATTTATTAGGTCAAATGGAGCCTACAACAATTACTCAGCAGAAGAATAAGACAGATAATGGTGTAGGTAAATCTGAGCTTGACCAACAAGATTTTTTAAATCTGCTTGTTACTCAGCTGCAAAATCAGGACCCATTAAACCCAACTGAACAATCTGAATTTATGAGTCAAACAACAGCTTTTTCTCAATTAAATGAGATGACAACAATGAATTCAAGTTTAGAAAAAATACTTGATTTATTGAGTATGCAGGCTTATAACAACAGCTCATTAACAGCTGGTGCTGGTTTTATTGGTAAAGAAATTGAATACCAAACTAACACTGTAACAGTTGGTGGTGACAGCTTGAAAAATATTTCCTTCTATACTAATGGCGATGCATTAGCAGAAAAATCACAAATCAATATTTATAATGAAGAGGGTGCATGTGTTGCTATTGTTAAACCAGATAAAGATTTATCATCAGGTCAAAATGTTATCCACTGGGATGGCACAGGTATTGGTGGTGTTGTGGTTCCAGATGGTACTTACTACTTTGAAGTGCAGGCTTATAATGCAGCTGGCGAACAAGTAGCTGTTCAAGAATATGGCACTGGTGTTGTTCAAGGTGTTAAAATGTCAAACGGTGTTCTTTACTTTGATATTGGTGATGGTGTTGTTTCTAGTGAATATGTTTATTCTGTTAGAGACCCAAATTTATCTGGTGGCGATGATGAGAGTAGTGGCAGCTAAAACGGCAGCAGCAGTTTTACAGAATATGATGTAAATAAAAAAACAATTTAATTAAAGAATAAAATAAGAAAAATAAAGTAAATATTTAGATAAATTTGAATGGAGCGTCAAGTTTATCTGAGCAGGCATTCGGAGGTGCTTTTATGTTAAGGTCATTATATAATGCAGTGAGTGGATTAGATGGAAACCAAAAAGCTATGGATGTTTTAGGTAACAACATTGCAAATGTAAATACTATTGGTTTTAAAATGGGTCGTGCTGTGTTTCAGGACTTAATGAGTCAAACATTAATTGGTGGTAAAACTCCAACAGATTCAAGAGGTGGTATTAACCCTCGTCAAGTTGGTAATGGTAGTTATTTAGCAGCAGTAGATAATATATTTACTTCTGGTGTGTTAAAATCTACTAACAGCACAACAGATTTAGCAATTCAAGGAGCTGGTTTTTTTGTAGTTCGTGGTGAAGGTGTAAACCAAAACTACTATACTCGTGCTGGTGACTTTAATTTTGATAATACAAATACTCTGACTACCCCGTCAGGTTACAGGGTTCAAGGTTGGATGTCTGACCCAGATACTGGTGAATTAAACAAGCAGGTAGGTGTAGGTGATATTGTTTTAGGAACAAATTATCAGGTAATGAAACCAAAAGCATCAACAGAAATTAATATGTCTGGTGCATTAGATACTACTGCAACAGCTTCAACAGTAACTTATGGTAAACTTTTAACTCAAGCTTCCGCTAAACAGGATATTAATACAATGCTTAGTGCAAGTGGTGTTTCTATGGACTTAGCAGATGGAGAAAAAGTAAGAATTTCCGCAAATCCTTCTCTTTATACTCCAATGAGCCAGTTGTCTGACAAAAATGGCACATCATTAGGGGTTAGTGAACTTAATGGCAATGTTACTTTTAGAATTAATGGTTCATCTTATTCTCTAAATTATAATTCTCTTGGTGGTGGCTCTTTAAATGATGGTAAATATACTACAATTGAAGACTTTTTGCAGGAAGTAAACAATATTTTTGCTCAAGCAACAAAAGAACATGTTGATACAGCAACTAATACAGCAGGCACTCCAATTGCAACTATGACTTTTAAAGATGGTAAATTTGCTATTGAAGCAAACTATGGTCATCAGTTTGAAATCAATGGTATCAGTGGTTCATCTAGATTAGCTGCACTTCTTTCTCCACTTGCAACCACATATAATGCGGGTAAAACAGAATATTCTTCTGAACTAACTTATCAAAAAGAAGTAACATATAAAGAAGATTTTACTTCTGTTGAACAGTTGACAGATAGGATTGCAAACTCTATCAATGGTGGTGTTGTGCCGGGTGGATTTAGTGCTGAATTTTTGGAAAATGATTTTGGTTTAGAAGAAGGTGAAGGAATATCATTTGATAATATTACAATTTATGACCCTGCAACAAATACTGCAATGGCAACTTTGCAAATAGGACCTTTTACATATACTGAAACAGTAAATCCTACTATTAGAAACCAATTCCATACAATTCAGGAACTGGGCAGGTTAATAACAGATTCAGTAAATGATGCATTGAATAATTCTGGTGTTGCAGGTCTTACCACAAAAGTGTCCTTTGGACTTGATGGTAATAGATTAAGCTTTTCAGTAACAGGTGCAAGCCATTCAATATCATTTGGAGAAAGCACTCTGCATCAGGCGATAGGCAGTACTGCTCATCCTAATACATATTTGAAAATGATTTTTGATAATTCATTAAATACTTATGGTGCAAATAATATTGTTACACCTAAACAATTAAATGATGCTGTGTCTACTGTTGATATTGATGCAATAGCAGGTAAAGGCAGGATAGTTTATAATTTTGAAGATTCAGATGAAAATACACTTGTTGATATGTCTACAGATAAACTTCACATGCAAAATAAAGAAACTCTTGTATTCAGACTTCAAGGTATGACAAACCCTATTATTTTAGAATATAATACAGACGGAACTGCAGTTACTCCTCCTGCAACTGCCACTTTTTCAAGTTCTGCTACATTGGCAGCTGCATTGCAAACAGAAATTCAAAATGCAGGTGGTAATTTTGCAAATGCAACTGTTACATATAATGCCGCAACTAATGAGTTTACTGTAACTGCTGATGCTGGTCAAACTATAGCTTTTACAAGAATAGAAACTACTGCTAAAACTCCATTTTTACAAGAAATGTTGTCAAAAGGTTTAGTAGGTCAGACTATTACAGACCAAGGTTATACTATAGAAGGTGCATCAAATATTGTAGATAATATCACTGGTCTTGATATATCAAAAGCAAATAAAGGTGAAATATTTAATGATAATATGTTTGAAGCAAATGTTACTGGCACATTAGGTATAGGTAAATCATTTACATCTAAACAGTTCTTAACAACTGCAGATGAAACAACGCTGATGATGAACCTTTTTGATGAAAATGGTAACTATATGAACTTTGTAGAAAATCAATCTACACTAGAAATGAGAGGAAGTATTAATAAAGAGCAAATTACTAATAATGGCTATTTTTCAATAGGAGCTACAAGTACACTTGCAGATTATATGCTTGCCATTGAAAAATTTGTAGATTTAAATGGCGGTCATAATACTTTTGATAATGTTACAATTGAAAACGGTATTATCAAAGTAGTTGGTGAAAAAGGTCAAAGAAATAATCTTGATTATTTAACTGTTACTGCAACAGGTGGCTCTGAAACATCTAATATGATTTTCAATAACACTATGCAGGGCACAGCAACTGCTGCAACTGGTGGTATAGCATATAGAACTATGGAAATATATGATGAACAGGGTAATAAGCATAATATTAATTTCACATACAGCTTATGGAATGAGGAATTAAATGAATGGAGAATGGAAATAGCAACAGATGACCCATTAAATGATGTAGCCATTAATGGAGCAAGCCAAAATGAGCTTATTATAAGGTTTAATGCAGATGGCACTTTAAGCCATATGTATGACAGATTTACTGTTCCATCAAAGGTAATATCAAGCCCTACACTTAGGTTTTCTGCAGCAAATGGAACAAATATTATTGACCCAATTGCATTAAACTTAGGAACAGCAGGAAATAATGATGGATTATCAATAGCTGCAAATGGTGGTGGTATTACAAGAGCATCAACAGATGGCTATACAGTTGGAGACCTTACTCAAAGAATGTTTAATCCTGCAGGTGAGATTGTTGGAACATATTCAAATGGGCAGACAAGAGTATTAGGTCAACTTGCTTTAGCAACTTTCGTAAATGAAAGAGGTTTGGAAAAAGTAGGTGATACAATGTTTCAGGCAACAGGTGCTTCTGGTCAGGCTACATTAGGTGAACCAATGACTGGTGACAGAGGCGAAATTGCAGCATCTATGCTTGAAAATTCAAATGTTGATTTATCAACTGAGATTGTAAATATGATTACAACTCAAAGGGCATATCAATCAAACTCTAAAGTTATCTCTACCTCCGATGAGATGATTCAAGAGTTACTTAACATGAAGCGTTAAGATAGATAGTTGATTAAAATTTTTCCTTAGGATAAGCCATTCGCTCCGGTAAGTCCTAGGGAATTTCAAAGCACTTTCCGCAAAAGAGAAACAACTCATAGTCGGGCTTTGATTCGCATATGAAATGCTGGGGTATGAAAGTATACGCGCATGTACTTCTCATCCCCTCATTTCTATGTAATCATTTATTTTATAGTATCAGTGATTTCATTTTTATATTGAACTTTTTTGGGTAAATTCATTTTATAATATCTATAACACCATTCCCCTTATGTCATATTGAGCCGTAAGGCGAAATATCTAACATATTAATATTTCAAAACATTTTGCAAATATAAACATTAATCTTCTATATTCTTCGCTATTGGCTCATAATAGACAATGTGTAAGTGAAAGTTTATAGATATAATTATATTATCATTATATAATATTTAAACCTAATTAAAAAAGTATTATTTATATTTTTAAAAATAAAATAAGTATTCTTTAGAGAGTGAAACAACCGAAGGAACTATCCTATAT
>CAMWVK010000147.1 GCA_947177675.1 uncultured Mucispirillum sp. | reverse complement strand
GTAAAGAATATGCTTGCAAAAATAGATAATCTGCACATGCGAGATTATTATATTGAAGCAGCAGCAGATATATTCGGTTTGAAAAAAGAAAATATTCAAGAAGAATTAGCTGTGAATAGATATAAAAAGAATGCTGTTATAAAAAATAAGTCAGTAAATAAGAACTTATACTTATGCGAAATGGATTTTGTGGCATATTTATCTCATTTACCAGTTGATATTATTGATGGACTGCTTGCTGATATGAATATGGAAATGATAAATAATGATGAAATCAAAAATATTTTAAAAAAAATACTTGAATTTTTACCAAAAATTTCAGATATTAAAGAGATTACGCATGAATTAGGAAGTCAATTTGTAGAGCTTGCAATGCGGGAAATTGCAGAAGATAATGCTTATGATGAAGCATTGAACAATAAACGGCAGATTGAGCTTAATTATCTAAAAAAATGTCAGAGTGAGTTGATAGATTTAATGCGGACAACCACTGATAAAACAGCCCAAATCAGTATTTTGGAGAAACTAAATAATCTTACAAAGCTGATTGCAGGTAAAAATAAGGATGGTGAATAAATTTTATGTCAAAGAAGATCAAACTACCTGAAGTAAAACAATTAATCACCCTGGGTAAAGAAAAAGGGTTTCTTACTTTTGATGAGATTAATGATGCTCTGCCAGAAGAAGTAGCAACAAGTGATTTTCTTGATGAAATAATAACATTACTTTCGCAGCTTAAAATTGATGTTATAGATAATAAAAGTAAAAAAGGAAATATTTTTTCTACAAATGTTGTCATAGATGATGAAGATAATGAAGATAGTTTAACATCTATTGATGGCGAATATCAGGAAGACAGGGAAGAGGTTTTAAGCACTGATGACCCAGTAAGGCTTTATTTAAAAGAAATGGGTAATATTCCACTTTTAAATAGAGAAGATGAAGTTAGTATAGCAAAAGAGATTAAAAAAGGGCAGAGAAAAGTTATTAAAGCAATTCTTTCTTTCCCTTCAACTGCAGCTAAATTTATGGAATTTTCAGAAGGTGTTAAAAATGATACAATGCGTCTTAAAGATATAATAGATATAGAAGAAGACGATATTGAAATGGAACAGCTTCAAGAAGATTTTGAAGAAATGGATGAAGAAGTAGTTAAAGAAATCAAAGATACTAAAGAAGCCCAATTAAAAGCACAGTTTTTTGATACTATTGATGAAATAATTAGTAAACTCCGTGAAGATATTACATTAGCTGAAGAATACAGAAAAAATGCTAAAAATATGTCTGCTTATGAACAGAAAAAGAAAAAAGCAGAATTAGAAGCATCAATTGAAGATTTAACTGATAAACTTCTTGATATTAAAGTTAACTTTACTACTATTAATGCAATATCTCAAGATATTAAAAGAACTTATGATGCTGTTCAAGACAATATGTATGAGCTTAATAAAGTAGCAAAAATTTTAAAAGTAGACACTTCTTATATGTTCAGTATTACCTATGATGAAATTACCACTATTGTTTCTAATCAGGGTATGCGTGAAAAAGAAATGAACACTATAACCACTAAACATGCACAAACACTTGAAAAAATTAATACTCATTATAACAATATTGGTATAGAAAAAGAAGAGTTTGAGCAGATATATGAAAGCCTTTTAGAAGGTGAGCATGTAACTGACAGTGCAAAATCTAAACTTATTGAGGCTAATCTTAGACTTGTTGTAAGTATTGCTAAAAAGTACACAAACAGAGGTCTGCAGTTTCTTGATTTAATTCAAGAAGGTAACATTGGTCTTATGAAAGCAGTTGAAAAGTTTGATTATTCAAAAGGTTATAAATTTTCAACTTATGCTACATGGTGGATTAGACAGGCAATTACAAGAGCTATTGCAGATCAGGCACGCACAATCCGTATACCTGTTCATATGATAGAAACTATCAATAAAATGATGAAAGTTACACGCAATCTCCAGCAGGATTTAGGCAGAGAACCAACACCAGAAGAAATATCTGAAAAAATGGATATACCTGTTGAAAAAATTAAAAAGGTTATGAAAATAGCAAAAGAACCAGTATCTCTTGAAACTCCAATAGGTGAAGATGAAGATTCAAGTTTAGGAGATTTTATTGAAGATAAATCTGCTAAAAATCCATCTGATGAAGTTACTTATTTAAAATTAAAAGAGCATACAAGAAATATACTTGATACTTTATCTCCAAGAGAAGCTAGTGTATTAAGGTTAAGGTTTGGTATTGATTGTGATTCTGACCATACTTTAGAAGAAGTTGGTAAAAAGTTTACAGTAACAAGAGAACGCATCAGGCAGATAGAAGCAAAAGCTCTGCGTAAATTAAGGCATCCTACAAGAAGCCGTATTATGAGAACTTTTACGGATTAGTATATGGAATTATTTTATTATACATATAATACACTTATTGGTAGTTTAAATATTACTGCTGATAATTTTTATATAAGGTATATTTCTTTAGGAAAATATAAAAACGATAATCATATATTAAAAGAAACTGAAATCATAAATAATGCTTTTACACAGATAGATGAATATCTTAAAGGAAGTTGTAAAAAATTCAGCTTAAACATTAAATATGAAGGCACATTATTTCAGCAGAAAGTATGGCAGTCTTTATTAAATATTCCTTATGGCAATACAATATCTTATAAAGAGCTGGCAGAAAAGGTTTTTTCACCAAAAGCATATAGAGCAGCAGGCTCTGCATGTGGGCAAAATCCTCTGCCAATAATTATTCCATGCCATAGAGTTGTTCATTCTAATGGAAGTACTTCTGGTTATGCACTTGGAGCAGATATTAAAATGTTTTTATTAAATTTAGAAAAAAATAGCCTGATATAAAAAAAAATATTGTAATTTAAAATTTATTATAGTAAATTTTTTTAGTAATAATAGAAAAGGATGCTTTTTATGAAATTAAGTGCTAGAAACCAATTAAAAGGAACTATAACAGAAATTGAAACTGGTGCAGTTAATGCAATAATTAAATTAGATATTGGCGGTGGTAATATTATTGCTGCTACCATATCTATGGATGCAGTTAAATCATTAAATTTAACAGCAGGCAAAGAAGCTTATGCAGTTATTAAATCTACATCTGTAATGGTTGGTGTAGAATAATCATATATGCCGAAATGGTGGAACTGGTAGACACGCAGGTTTCAGGTACCTGTGGGGTAACACCTGTGGGGGTTCAAATCCCCCTTTCGGCATTTTATGCAATACATATAAAATAATTTATTGAATATAGTATTTTATATATAGTGTATAGTCTTAATAATTATAGCGAGTGAGGTACAGTAAGAATGTCAATGAATTTTATGTATAATATGTTTTCCAGCGATTTAGCTGTGGATTTAGGTACAGCGAATACTCTTATATATGTTAAAGGCAGAGGGGTTGTTTCAAGCGAGCCATCTGTTGTTGCTATAAATAGTAGTACAAAAGAAATTTTAGCAATTGGTCAGGAAGCAAAAAATATGCTTGGTAGAACACCTGCAAATATTAGTGCTGTCCGCCCAATGAAAGATGGTGTTATTGCAGATTATGACACTACTGAAAAAATGATTAGATATTTTATTCTTAAAGTTCATAATCGCAGAAGCCTTGTTAGACCTAGAATGGTTATATGTATTCCATCTGGTGTTACTCAGGTAGAAAAAAGAGCAGTTAAAGATTCTGCAATTCAGGCAGGAGCAAGAGAAGTTTATCTAATAGAAGAGCCTATGGCTGCAGCTATTGGTGCAGGGCTTCCTATTCAAGAGCCGTCAGGTAATATGGTGGTAGATATAGGTGGTGGCACAACAGAAGTGGCAGTTATTTCATTATCTGGTATTGTATATGCAAACTCTGTTAGAGTTGGCGGTGATGAAATGGATGATAATATTGTCAACTATATTAAACGCCAGTATAATCTTTTGATAGGAACTGCTACAGCAGAAGATTTAAAAATTAAACTTGGTTCAGCTTTTCCATTAGAAAATGAAATTAAAACAGAGATTAAGGGTCGTGACTTAGTTACAGGTATTCCTAAAACAATAGAAATCTCTGATTCTGAAATTAGGGAAGCACTTAAAGAAGCTATTACAAAAATCGTTGATGCTGTTCGCATAGCATTAGAGCAGACTCCGCCAGAACTTTCAGCAGATATTGTTGACAGAGGTATTGTATTAACTGGTGGTGGAGCATTACTTAAAAATCTTGATAAACGCTTATCTCATGAAACAGGCTTACCTATTATTGTGTCTGATGACCCACTCAAAGCTGTTGCCTTAGGTTCAGGTAAGGTGCTTGATGATTTGGAACTGCTTAAAAAGGTTGCAGTAGAATAACAAATGTTTAAGTGGAAAAGACTATTTCTTGTAATCATTATTATACTTCTTGTTATAATAGTACAGGCAAGGAATATTAATGTTGAAGGTCCATTTCGTGGTTTATTAGGTAATATTATAAACCCAGCTATTTTTCTTACAAATAAAGTATTTTCAGGTGTTGGTAATATTTGGAATTCTTACATTAACTTAGTGAATGTCCAAAAAGAGAATGAAGAATATAAGAAATTAGTTGATAATTTAACTCTTGAAAATATTTTATTATCGGAAAAGCTTAGTCAAAGTGAAAGATTGCAGACTCTTCTACGATTATACAGAACTTATGATTTTAAACAAATGCCTGCTAATGTTATAGGTGTAAGTGACGGATATATTAAAAATATAGTCATTGATACAGGAAATCTTGATGGTGTTGAAAAAAATGATCCTGTTATAGGTTTTCAAGGTTTAGTTGGCAGAGTATCTAATGTTTATGCAACTACTAGTGAAGTAGATATTATATTAAATATTTCATCAAATGTCAGTGTAATGAACAGCAGAACTCGTGTATTTGGAATTATGCGTGGTAATGGAAAAGGGCGTTTGTATGTTGATTATTATGACAGATTAGATGATGTGCGAATTGGTGATATATTTGTTACATCAGGACTTGGAATGTTATACCCAAAAGGTATAAGGATAGGTAAAGTATCGGAAATCGTTCGTGATAATACAGGTCTCTTTCAAAAAGTATTTATAGAACAGTCCGAAGATTTTTATAAATTGGAACATGTTTTCGTTGTTAAAAATAATTCAAAATAGATATGTATTTATTATTTTAATATTGATTTTATGTTATGTCTTATCCCATACTACATTTCATTTTTTATCAAATGTTAATTTTGCCATTATTATATA
>CAMWVK010000146.1 GCA_947177675.1 uncultured Mucispirillum sp. | reverse complement strand
ATTAAATAATGTATTTCCTAAAAATATAGTATTTAATACTTTGTTACGCTGAGCAATCCATATAGAAAGATTTTTTTCTTCATTATTTGTAAAAAGCTGCTTTGTTTTTACTTCGCTGAGATAAGCTGCTGCAGTTTCCATTGCTGAAAAATAAGCAGATAAAAATAAAGAGATTACGACTAATGTAATCTCCCACCAGATATTAATATCCACGACTAAACTCCATATATAAAATTTTGTTTGCTAAAATACATGATAATAAAAATAGAAAAGTTTTAAATGAAAAAAGTAAGCTGCAACTATAATAGTCCATATAAAAATATCACCAATACTAAATAATATTATATATTAACTATGAAACTGTGCCATAGTCAATAAGTTTTTTTAATATTTTTTCCTGCAATGCAAACATTTCTTCTTCATCTTCCTGACTTGTTTCATGGTCATAACCTAAAAGATGAAGTAAACCATGTATAAAAAGAAATGCAGTTTCCCTGTCTACATTTATACCAGCTTCTTCTGCCTGCCTTTTTGCAGTATCAAAAGATACAGCTATATCCCCAAGCATAATTTCGTCTTCCATAGGAAAAGATAATACATCTGTTACTCTATCTTTATGTCTGTAATATTTATTATACTTCCTTATTGTCTCATCATCAGTTATAAGTAATGATATTTCATATTCATTATTATTCATATTAAGTTCATTGAATACAGCTTCTGCAACAAGAGTAAAAAATTCATAGCTTAAACAGCAGTTCATTTCATCAGTATATAATATTTTCACTCTAATCATCCTTTTTCATTGCAGCATCATATGCCCTTACTATTTTTGATACAAGTGGATGACGCACAACATCTTTATCACTAAATTTTATAAATTTAATTTCAGGTATATGGTTTAATATATTCATTGCTGTTACAAGTCCGCTTCTTTTATCACTTGGTAAATCAATTTGAGTAACATCACCAGTGATAACAGCTTTTGAATTAAATCCTAAACGAGTTAAAAACATTTTCATCTGTTCTTCTGTTGTATTTTGTGCCTCATCTAATATAACAAAAGAATCATTTAATGTTCTTCCTCTCATAAATGCAAGTGGTGCAACTTCTATAACACCTTTTTCTATTAATTTAGTTACATAATCAATATCCATCATTGTATAAAGAGCGTCATAAAGAGGTCTTAAATATGGGTTTATTTTATCTGCAATATCACCAGGTAAAAATCCTAATTTTTCTCCAGCTTCTACAGCAGGACGAGCTAAAATAATACGAGCAACTTTTTTAGATAAAAATTGATTTACTGCCATTGCCATAGCAAGATAAGTTTTACCTGTTCCTGCAGGACCTATGCCAAAAATCATATCGCTTGTGCTCATTGCTTTAATATATTCTCTTTGTGATAGAGATTTTGCAGTTACAATTTTTGCCCATCCACCAACCTTTATTTTTTCAGTTAATACACCGCTTACATCTACATTATCATCTTTATTAATCATTTTTACAGCATAAGCCACATCTTCAGATGACAGCTCTCTTTTTTTGGCAGTTTTCATTAATTCTTCAAATAATCTAAATGCTTTCACTGCATTATTTTCATTTTCTGCTTCAATAGTTACATTATCACCAAGTGCTGATAATTTTATATGAAGATTATTTTCAATTACTTTAATATTGCTGTCCTGTCTGCCAAATATATAAGGCTGAATAACAGAAGGAACTATGATTTCTTTTGTAACGCTCAAAACTTATACCCCATATTTTTTATAAATAACATCTCATCTTCTTTTGTTTTAACTATACCATCCAACTTTGCTTTTAAAAGTATATCAAGTACTTTTTTTATTTCAGGACCTTTAGGTATTCCTGCTTTTATTAAATCCTGCCCAGATAAATCAATTTTTACATTTTTATATTCTGTTAGATAGTCTTTTATAATATCCTGCTTACTTTCGCCCATAACTGCTGCAAGAGCAAGTGCACTTTCTACAGATAAATTAGAACATACTCCATATATAAATGAAGGCTTATGCTCTTTATATCTCTTAAATAAACTTACAGCATATTCCATATATTTATGGTCATTTTTTAAAATAGAAACTTCTTTTGATGCAAGTTCAAATTTATCTATTAAAGATACAAAATTTTCTCCTTTCTCAAGAAAAAATAATATATTAAACCGCATTCTCCATACTTCAATATTTTCTTCAAACTGTATTTTATACCAGTTTAAAAGATTTTCTGAACGCTTAAATCTACCAATTAATTCTTCATCATATTTTATTTTATTGCTGTAAAATCTAAGCATATTATACTTATTCATTAACTGTAAAGCTAATAAATAACCATCTTCTGCTAAAATATATTTAAGCTCTAAAAACTGCCTTTGCCCTATTATTCTGCTGAATAAATCAAGGCTTTCTGCATGTTTTATAAGCCTGTCTGTATGGCTTCCTATTTCAAATCCAAATCGGACAGCAAACCTTATAGCTCTGTATGCTCGTGATGGGTCATCAACAAAGCTTAATGAATGTAAAACTCTGATTTTTTTATCAAGAATATCTTTCTGCCCCATAAAAAAATCAAGCAGTAAACCAAACTGTGCTCCATCTAATCTAACAGCCATAGCATTTATTGTAAAATCTCTGCGAAAAAGGTCACTTTTAACTGATGATTCTATAACTTCTGGAGCAGCTGCTGGAGTTACATAATATTCTGTTCTGGCAGTTGCAAAATCTATTTTAAATCCATCATCAAAAGAAACAACAGCAGTTTTAAATTTTTGATGAACAAAAACTTTTGCATTGTGTTTTTTTGCATAATCTACTGCAAATTTTGCTCCATCACCTTCTATAACAATATCTATATCATAATTATCTTTACCCATAAGTAAATCGCGGACAAATCCACCTACTACATATGCTTTACAGTGCATTTGTTCTGCTGCTGCACCAATATCTTTTAATAAGGATAATATTTTTTTATCAAGATTTTCCTGCATTTTGGATAATATATTTCTATTTTTTAATATACCAAGTTTTTTTCGCTTACTTTCAGCATATTTTGACTGTAACATTATATCCTCATGCATAAGTCTTAAAATATCTGTTCTTGTAATAACACCAACAAGACCTTTATTTGTTTCTACAGGCAGAAGTTTTTGGTTTTGATAAACCATAATAGCTTCTGCTTCATAAAACAAAGTATCAGGATACACTGTTTCAAACTCTGTCTGCATAATATTATTAATGCTGTCATAATCAAGACCATGTTTTACACCATGGAGTATATCTTTTCTTGAAATAATACCTATCGTTTTATTATTTTCCACAACAGGAAGATAATTTAGATTATATTTCATAGTTAAATCCATAGCATCTTTTAATATAGAATGGCTTGTAACTGATTTAACATGAGTTGTCATTATTTCTTTAACAGTTTTTACAGGTTTTACTGTTTCCCTGATGACATATTTAAGCATATCTAATGTTTCAGCAATCATTTTATCTTTAATAATAGCACTGCCTGCAACGCTGTGACCACCGCCGCCAAATTGAGAAACTATACTTAATACATTAACTCGTGCATCATTACTTCTGCCTATAAGAACAAGCCTGCCTCCTGTTGAAAGCAAAATAAAAAGAGAGCTTAACCCTTCTATTATCATAAGCTTATGGACAATAAAAGCAGCTTCATCTACATATTCATCTACTGTAGCACAGGAATAAGCAACATCTACATCGCCTACTGTAATGATTGAAAGATTTAAAAGCAGTTCATTCAAAAGCATAACCTGAATATTACTTAACTCTCTCTGCACATAGTCATTTGCTGCTGTAGTATCTGCCTTTTGTGATATTAAATATGATAAAGCTAATGCATCATTTGATGTAGTTTTACTGAAAGTAAAAAGCCCTGTATCTTCATATATTCCAAGAGCTAAAAATGTGGCTTCTAAAGCTGATAATATTATACCTTCTTCCTGCATTTTAAGACAGATAATAGATGTTGCAGCCCCTATTTCTAATATACTGCTTTTATCTGCTGATATATCACAGCTTATACCAGCATGATGGTCATAAATTATAATTTCTTTTGCAATGTCTATTAATGCTGCCAGCCTGCCAAGCCTTTGTCGTTGGTTGCAGTCTGTAATAATTAATGTATCAATGCTTTTTAATTCATTTAAAAGTTTATCATTATACTGCTTTATATTTATATCAAATTCCCTGTCTTTAAGAAAATTATATACATTGTTTTCCATATTTGTGCACATGGCTATATGGTCACAGTTATATAATTTATATACTGCATAAGCACTTGCAACTGCATCAAAATCTGGGTTAATGTGAGTTATGACTATTTTCATTTTCTAGCAAATCTTGGATGAAAATTCATTATTGTTTTTCTTTTATCATCATCTGTAACATGTGTATATATTTCTGTTGTGGAAATATTAGAATGTCCCAAAAATATCTGCAAAGTTCTTAAATCTGCCCCATTTGAAAGCATATGTGTTGCAAATGAATGGCGAAGTGTATGGGGAGAAACATGTTTTGTAATATTATGATTCATGCATTTTTCTTTTACAATATTCCAGATATGCTGCCTTGTAAGCATGCGGCCATGCTGGTTCAAAAAAAGATAACCAGTATCACTGTCTTTTACAAAATATTCATGCCTTAAAGCAAGATAATCTTCCAGCCTTTTTAATAATGATGGATAAATAGGAACAATTCTTTGTTTTGAACCTTTACCTGTTACTTTGATTATTCCTCTTTTAAAATCAATATCTCTGATTTTTACAGCTGTTAATTCACTTACACGCATACCTGTTGCATAAAGTGTTTCCATTATTAAACAGTCTCTTTCTTTTAATGGTGTAGATAAATCATCTCTTGATATTAATTTTTCCACCTCATCAAAATCAAGAAAATCAGGCAGTTTATGCCACTGTCTAGGTTTTGCTATAAACTCTACTGGATTTACTTTTATTTCTTTTTCTATTATTAAAAAATCAAAATACTGGCTTATGCCTGAAAGTCTGCGAAGAATAGTTTCAAGTGACTGTTGATGTTTACGCATATATGACATAAATGCAACAATATCTTCAGGAATAATATCTTTAATATCCTTTTTAGAAAATTTATATAAAGTTTCTAAATCAGAAAGGTATGAGATAACAGAATTATCACTCATTCCAAGTTCAAATCGTAAAAACTGTTTAAATTCACTATATTTATAAGGTTTGTTTTCTGTATCCATATAAATA
>CAMWVK010000145.1 GCA_947177675.1 uncultured Mucispirillum sp. | reverse complement strand
CTATTCTACTGATTTTGAAAACTATATGAAAGAAAAGCCTGTTAGTTTAGAGTAATGGTAATGGGAACTTAGTTAATTTATTCTTTATTTTCAAATTCAGTCCAGCTATACATTTCTGTTTCCTTTCTATTCGGTTGGGAAATGCCTGCATTGCAAAAAATGCTCCCCATAAATTTGAAAAACTACGCTCTGCAGAAGCAAGTTCGGCTATCGCTCACTAAAGACAGCTCGTACTGTCCCTTTATTGTCATACTGAGCCAGCAAAGCGAAGTATCTAAAAAACAAATAATTTAAATATATTATTCACTATTGCAATATATCATTTAGATTTTTCACCTTTAAAATCAGGCTTAAAATGACTGCAATATAAAATTTTGGATAAGTATATTTACTTATTATTTAATATAAACTTAATAAACTTTTTAATTTCAGGCAGTTTTGCAGTCTGCACTTTATCTATTAATATTAATGTAAATTTATCAAGCACATTTAATGGTCTGTATTCCAGTTTTAAATAATCAAGAGCTTCACAGGTTTTGTTTTCCATACTGCATGGCACAGCAAGGCATGCATATTTTGCCATTGATATAAGCTCATAAGTGCCGACAAGTTTATATGTAAACATTTCAACACCTGCAGCCAAATCACATAATATGGAGGCAACAGCAGAAGCCTTTGCACAGTCGTCTTTAAAAAGACGGCAGCAATACTGTCTTACTTCTTTATGCTCATCCTGCTTATAAAGTCTAGGGCTTTCTTCACTGAAACATTCCATACTTATAGGTTCTATAAGATAATATTTTTCTTTATCTGGATAAACTGCCACAAGATGAGGCAGAGGCGAGCTGTAATCTATACCGCTTAATAATATTTTCAGCTCCATAGAACGCATTGTTCTTGTAATCAGATTTATAAAAGACTGCTTCGTCCTAATATCTTTTTCACTCATAGCTTATTTTAGGTTACCCTGTCGCTCCGTAAACTTATAGTGTATAATAATTTAAAACAGTATCTAAATTATATCTTATACTAAAACATCTTATGTAATCCGTCAATCTTTTTACAGGCATTTTCATACATATCCTGCTGTCTGCCTGTTAAATATTTATTTTCAATATTTGATTTATTATTTACTGCATTAGTAATGGAAGGCATTCCGCCTGCTGCATTATTTCCACTGTCTGCATTACCTGTGCTGCTGTTTCCAGCTTTATTATTTCGCGGAGTAAATGAGCTTGTTTTAATAGATTTTTCTATATCTGGCAGCACATCACTCATAAGGTCAGTAATAATGTCATCAGCAGTTTTAAGAGCTGCTCTTTCTGCATCTGGATTATATGAAACGGCACCTTTTTTTAACGGTGGAAGTGGCTGAGATGCAAAATATTCTGGAGCATTGCCAAATTTATCTAATATTGTTGGCACTTCATCAGCATCAGGCACAATACTTTCATAACCTGCTTTACTTTCAGTATTATTATTCTGCCTGTCTGCATTATCTTTTTTAACATTATATTTTTTATTTTTTGAAGGAATCTTCCGCATATCTTCTATTAATTTATATGGGTCGTAAACATCATTTACAAACTCTTTATTCATCATTCTTCTAACAGGTTTATCTGCGGTTTCTTTGTTATTATCCATCTGCCTTTTAATATCTAAAAGCTTTTCTGGGTTGTTTTTAATATCATTTGCAGAATAAATTAAAGTTTCCAGTCCTTTTTTGCCTTGAGCCATATTTTTCAGCTTATTAATCATATCATGTCCTGCATTTTTATTTGCAGCAACTGCTTTTGCATATTTTTCTGGAGCCATTAGTATTGCTTTTTCTTTAATTTTTGGGCTTATATTAGGGTTTTCAAGTGCTGCCAGCTTTGCAGCTTCTTTTATAATATTATCAGGTTCTGGCACCCATCTTTCTGGGAAAAGTTCATTTAATTTTTCCTGCGGCATATTAGGGTGTTTATATGCAGTATTTTTTACAAGTGGATTGTTATCATTAGATAGTGCGGCAACTGCTTCTGGTGGAGTTTTTGGGTTTGCAGCAAGCCCCATACGCACACATTCGTCTGGGTTATTTATATTATAAAGTATTTCATCAATAGATAAGCATGGGTTTGACATATATTTTTTATTAAAATTGCAGTCCCTGTTTTTACCTGCAGAAATTTTCCGCATAATTTCTGGTGTTAAGCCTGAGTTTTCAAGCATATCACTGTGCAGTCCTGAATAATTGCTTAAATTTTCCATCATATCTTTAGATATGGACGGGTTTTTAGCCAGAGCTTTAAGCACATTATTTGATTTATCTTTTGCAAGGTGTTCTAAAATATCAGGCGGAGTATTTGGGTTTTCTGCAACAGCAGCACGGACAGCTTCATCATCTGATGATGCTTTTTTTCGCAGCATATTAGGGTCAGCTGATTTATTTTTTAAAGCATAAGTCTGCACTGGAGTATTTGCAAGCTCATTAATATACTCCCCTGCCAGCTGTGGATTTTCTGCTATAATTTTTAAAAGTTCCTCATCTTCTGGAAACCCGTTTTTTATATTTTCAAAATATTTTTTTGCAGCATTATCTAATACTTTTCTTTCTGTTTTTTCTTCCGTACTCATCATATAGTCATCTATTTTATCTTTAATATCAGGAGCACTTAATGCACCAAGCCCTAACGATGTCCCCAAAAGTGCAGCAGCTGCTAATTTTTTAGCAGTAGATAAAGACTTGTGTTTTGGTGCGTCTTTTGTATTTTCTATTTTAGTTTCTTTTACTGGTTCTTTTTTTGCTGGTTTTATATCAGGACTGCTGCTTTTAGTTTCTTTTATATTAGAAAGGTTTGCAAGCATATCTTCTTTCTGTTTTGCAGTTTCTTCTTTTTTTGTTTCTATACTTGCAGCAGGCGGTATTTCAGGCTTTTTTTCTTCAGTTTTTTTATTATCTTCTTTTTCCCTTTCTCTTTGTTTTGCTAAATATTCATCTACTATTTTAGAGGTATCTTTTTTGCTTATTCCAGCAACCACATATCCGGGAAAAAGCTGATACACAGTAGGGGACAGCCCTTTTTTCTTTAAAAGCTGTTCAACCATATCTATATCTTTTGATGGCACTATCAAAGCTGAAGCAGGGTTTGTATTTGCATTATTTTCATTTATAAGTGCAGGGATAAGGTCTTTTTCTATTAAGTTATTCCATTCATTTGCAGCATTTTTGCCAAAAGGTTTATCAACTGCTACTGCAATATACCCAGAATCATGAATAGTATCATACATTTCAAACTTATGAGTGTTTTTTGATACCCCTTTTTCTGCCAATTTTGTCTGCAAACCAAACCTGTTAAAACTGTCAGTTACATCATCTACAAATTTGCCATTGCTTTTAAAGAGCATAAGCATTTACTCCATATACTACACATAATAAAACCACAGACTGTCGAAAAGTCACTAATTGCTTTTGAATTTAAAATAATTAATATTTATTATATTAAAAATTAAGTTATTGAGCTAAACTGGCGAAAAAAATTATTTTTCCGATAAGCTGACCCTGCTTAATATTATAAGCAGGGAAATATTTAAAAAATTTATTTACCAGAAAGCTCTTTGTATATACCTATATACAAATCAGCAGGAATAGACCATGAATAATCTTTTTTCATAGCCTGTTTTATCATATTATCTATATGTTTTGGCCTGTCAAAGTAAGTAGATACTGCCCAGCCCATAGTGTTATAAAGAGCCTGTGGGTCAATATCATAAAATTTAAAGCCTGTGCCTGTGCCGTTATATTCATCATACTGGTCAATAGTATCATCAAGTCCGCCAGTTGCACGCACAACAGGCAGTGTGCCATATACCTGACTGTAAAGCTGGTTTAAACCGCATGGCTCATAAAGGGAAGGCATAAGGAAAAAATCACTTCCTGCTTCTATTAAATGGGAGCGTGTTTCATCATATCCAATGTATGCACCAATTCTTCCCGGATATTTTGCAGGAAGTCCGCCAAAATACCACTGTGCATCTTCATCGCCAGAGCCTAATATAACAACCTGACACACCATAGAGTTCACAGCTCTTTCTACAGCCCCAGCTAAAAGTCCAAGCCCTTTTTGTGCAGCAAACCTGCCAATAAAACCAAAAAGCGGCACATTTGGTGCATCATTTAAATCAAACATTTTTTGCAGTGCTTTTTTATTTGCTTTTTTGCCTGTTTTATATGTTTTTATATCGTATTGTTTTGGTATCAATTTATCACTTGCTGGGTTCCATACTTTTGTATCAATACCGTTTAATATACCGCATAAATCAGCAGAGCGGCTGCGTAAAAGGTCATGAAGACCGCCAGAGCCAACAGGTCCCATTATTTCATGAGCATAAGTAGGGCTTACTGTTGTAATTTTATCAGCAAAAGCTAAACCGCCTTTTAAAATATTTAATCTGCCAAAAGATTCAAATGCACCTGCATTAAAATCCTGCTGGTATATTTTAGCATAATCAAGCACACTTGCATCAAAATTACCCTGATAGCCAATATTATGTATTGTAATAACTGAGCGAGTGCCCCAGAAAAATGCATCTTCACCGCATTTAAGGTAATATGGTATAAAGCCAGTCTGCCAGTCGTTCGTGTGTATAATATCAGGCTGGAAGTTTAAATCTTTTGCAAGCTGCATTGCAGCACGGCAGAAAAAAGCATACCTGTAAGGGTTATCAGAATATTCGCCAGAGCTTTCATGATATATTCCCGCTCTGTCAAAATATTTGTTAAATTCTATAAAATATATATCGTTGCCATAAGGCTCTGTAGTGTGATATACACTATACCATTCTTCACAGTTGCCCATATGAACACATGACATATCCATAACCTTTTTAAGTTTGTATTTTTCTCTATTTACTTTTGAGTAAAGTGGCATAACAGATTTTACTTCAATCCCCTTACCAGCTAATGCTTTTGGCAGTGCAGAAGAAACATCTGCCAGCCCCCCTGTTTTTGCATAAGGCTCTATTTCGCTTGCAACAAATAAAACTTTAATATTACTCATATTACCCTCTCAAATCAAAGTATAGTATTAAGATAACATATATATTTTTATATTACAAGGCTAATAGAAATATTTTATCTGCTTTACCTGCATTTTTTGATTAATAATATTGCAATTATTTGATAATGCAAGTTTCTAATGTTCACCACTTGTCTATATATGAGCAATATCCCACCACCCTTTGTCTTTCAGAGCCTGCTTTTTAGGGGAGCGTTTTTTGCGACGCAAGGACTTTC
>CAMWVK010000144.1 GCA_947177675.1 uncultured Mucispirillum sp. | reverse complement strand
TCCCAAACCATTGTAACTTTATAAAGTAGTATTCGTTCTTCTTCAATTTTTAGTGTTTTTGCAAATTTTAAAGCTTTCTTTGCACCTTCATGATTGAAGTTTATTAAATTATCATTTCCATTAACACTTATATTTATTGTCATAGTATCGTTTGCATTGTTTGTTAATACTTCAACCATATTTGCTGTATCTTTCATCATTATTAATTCATGTGTTGTTTTTGGTTGTTCTTCATTAAGTAATTTTTTCCATAATTCATTAATTTTATTAAATAATATTTCTCCAGAATTTGCTAAAAGAGTAGGTATAATAGGTTGTACTGCACAAAGAAAATCAATAACAAAAGAACCTTTTTTAATTTCTTGAATATATACTGTTGTATTATTGCCTTTACCATCAAACTCTTTTATTGTTCCATAAAAAATATCACCAAATGAATTTAAAGTTTGTGTGAATAATGATAACTCTTGTTTATCATCTGAATGAATGGTTAAAACTACTTTTGTTTTATCTGTTTGATTATTTTTTCCCATTTTCATTTACTCCACATCAAATTTTGGTAAGTTATTTATAATATCTAATGTTTTTAGGCTGACAGTTACTACTCGTTTTACTAGATTATAAATATACTTTTCATCAGTAGAATATAAGTTTGGGTCATTTTTTATTCCGCTTGCTTTATCTATTGATATTTTATACTGGTCTGCTACCCATTCAATAGGGCTTCTGCCATTTATTACATATTCTAATGCTTTTGGTGGAATATTTTTAAATATTATATCATTATTAAACCTTAATTCAGTTTTATCTTTATTCCATTTCATTTTTTCTACTTTATAGCTTGGGTTTTCTTTGCTTTCTTCTTCTAAATTATATGGCTCTATTGTCTCATAATTTAGGTGAATTTCTGCTAAATCTCTGCCAGCTTTATTATAAACATTAAAATCTGATGCAGTTTTTACAAAAGGTATGCGGGCAAGTGTTTTCTTTAAATCATTTGAATATTTTTCTCTGTATTCTTTATTATGCAGTATGCCATATACATAATAAAAAATATCTTCTTCTGTTACTTCTTTTCCATATTTTTTTTGGTATTCTTCTAAAGCATAATCAGTTATGGCATATTCTTTTATATATCCATATTCATCAACTTCTTCATTTAAGCTTTCAATAGCATTTTTTGTATCATATTTAGTATAATAATATAGTGGGAAACATTGTGTTTTTTCTACTACATCAAGATTTACCAAATTATCACTTATTAATGGCATAAAATCTTTAGACGCACCTATTCCACTAATTGATATTAATATATTACTGTGCATTTTTGTTGGAAAAATTTTCAACATTTGGTATGTTCTATGGATTAATATTTTGTAATAATAGAGATATTTTTTTGTAAAAGGTCTATATGATGCTATTGAAATATGCTTTCCACTATACTCTAGTGTTTGTTTATTTTTTAATCGTTGTTTCAAAGTATCTGTCCATTTTATTTTTGTTTCATCTGTAGTTACATCTTTTTCTGTTATTAAACCATTCTGTAATCTTATAATCTCAGAATTATAGTAATTAATAGTATTTGTTATATTGTTACCTAGATTGTTTTTTGAAAAATTATATAACCAACTATCTCTGCCTGTAGTTATACCCCTTGAATAAATGCTAAATATAGCTTTATCACCAGTTTTTTTATCACCAATTGGAATAAATTTTTCAAATTCATCATCTCTTTTGTTAAGCCAGTCATTATTTTTATCTGGTATTATTGTATCCCAGTTCAATGTATCAATTGTATGTTTTGTAAGATATTCTAATTTTTCCTTTGTTTTTAAGTTATTTGGAACAGTGCTGTAATTTATAGTGGCAGGCTGTTTTTTACTCTTATCTTTAATAAGTAAGAGAATAGCAACACCTGTCATACTTTCATTACCAAAAATATTTTCCCCTTCATCTTTATTAAACTTTCGAATATTTCCTTTTAAATCAAAGCAGTAAATATGTGTAAAATCTTCACTTAAACATTTTCTAAAACCATCAAATGCATTATTATCAATATAACCGTTATTTGTAATAAAGCAAATTATACCATTATCATCAAGTCTGTCAGTTGCCCATCTAAATGCTTTCACATAGGAGTCATATAAACTATTTTTGAGTTGTGCATTAGAATATAGTGCATAAGTTTTAGCTATCTTATTTTCTAATTGTTCATATTTAGTATTTTTATTATTATGATTTTCTGACCTTTGACCTACTGAATATGGTGGGTTGCCAATAATTACTTTTATAGGTGCATTTTTCTGCTTTATAAGACGGCATGAATTTTCTTCTAAAAAGTTTTTTTCTTTTATATCTATTATAGTATCTTTAGTTTCTGCCAGCTGGAAAGTGTCAGTTAAAACAATGCCTTCAAATGGGGTATATTCTTCTTTTTTGCTTAATGTATGGTATGTTTCTTCAATATTAATAGCTGCAATATAATATGCTAATAACACAAGTTCGTTGGCATGTATTTCATTTTTATATTTATATTCTAAATCTTCATCTTTTATTAAGCCGCTTTGCAAAAGCATTGTAATAAATGTTCCTGTGCCTGTAAATGGGTCTATAATATGTATATCTTTATCACTTATAGATTTATTAAAGTGTTTATTAAGTCCATATTCTACTGCTTTTATAATAAAATCAACTGCTTCTACTGGTGTATAAACTATACCTAGCTTTTCAGAAGCACTTTTAAAGGCAAGTTTAAAAAATTTGCTGTATAATTCTTTAATAATCATCTGCCTTTCTTCAACAGTCTGGATAGAATCAACTTTCCTTTTAACAGAATCATAAAATTTATTTAATTTTTCAGAGCCTTTTATAAGTCTGCCATCGTCCATATTATCTAATACATCTTGTATGGCTTTTGATACTGGGTTATTATTAACAAATGAATATGTGGAAAATAAAGCCTCAAAAATAGGTTTTGTTATTAAATGCTGGCTTATCATTTCTATTGCATCATCTTGGGTTATATCGTTATTTAAATTTGCCCTTAATATATGTAAAAATGAATTAAATGCTGTTTTAGTATTTTTATTTTCTTCTAATAATTCATTGATTGTTTTAATGTGTAGTTTTGCTAAATCAGTAACTTCTGATGCCCATTTTTCCCAATAGATTTTATCACCGCATTTTTGCACTATTTTATTAAATAATGCATCTGCTAAAGCTTCATGGTAACCTATCTCAAATTCTAATTCATTAGGTGAATATGGTGTTTCATTTCCATTATTGCCAATGTGAGAAGATATAATTCTTGTTTGGTTTTTCTTATTAAACTGTAACGAGTTTACTATATTATTAAACCTATCATCATGTGAGCGAAGAGCCTGCAAAACATTCCATATTATACTGTATCTTTTATTATCATTAAGTGCTGCTTCTGGTGGAATATCATCAGGCACTACAACAGGCAGAATTATATAGCCGTATTTTTTATTTGGGCTTTTTCTCATAACCCTACCCACAGACTGCACTATATCCACCATAGAACTTCTTGGGCTTAAAAATACAACTGCATCAAGAGAAGGCACATCTATCCCTTCAGATAAACACCTTGCATTAGAAAGTATTTTACATATATGTTCTTCTGGTTCTTCTTTTAAATAATGCAGTTTTTTATTTCTTTCAATATTTGGCATTTTGCCGTCTATATGGTCTACATCTAATTTTACAAGGTCATTTGCTTTATAATCAAAAAAATTATATGCATTATTAACAAGTTTTTTAAATGTATATGATGCTTTAATAGTGCCAGTAAAAGCAACAGCTCTTTTCATTGGCTCTGGGTCATTTTGTTCTGTATAGGTAGTAATATCTACTAAATTATGTTTTGAAAGAGCGTTCCATACACCAACTATCTTACCATAGTCATCTAATTCTTTTGTATCAATATCTCTTTGGAAATATCTGTGAACATAGCTTTGGCTTACACTTAATATTATTACTTTATAATCAGTTAATAAGTTTTCTTCCACTGCTTCACCAAAACCAAGCCTATATAGTTCTTGACCATATACTTCTTCATCATCCATAGACCATAATGTAACTTCGCTTTCTTCCGCTTTTTTCTTTATGTTTTCACTAAATACTTTTGGGGTAGCAGTCATATATATTCTTTTTTTGCCTTTTATAAAGTTATTATTATGTATTTTAGTAAAATGTGATTCATCTTTGCCAGAAATAGTTGCTCCCGTTGTCCTGTGAGCTTCATCACATATTATTAAATCAAACTCAAAATCACACTGTTTCTGACCCTCATATATTACATCTATAGACTGATATGTAGAAAACACAACTTTCATTATATTGTCTGGCATACTTTTATATCTTGCAACAAAATCATCAACATTAGTAGAAGCTGTATATTGAAATTCGCTTAAACTATTGTCAATACTATCTTCTTCCTTTTTGCCTACACTGCTGTCAGAACATACAGGAATACAGCCTATTTCAACAGAACTTTCTGATAACCATTCTTTTATGTTTTGCGATACTAAGGAAATAGATGGAGCAAGGAAAAGGATATTCTTGCCAACACCAAGTGTTTCTGCCAGTTTTAAGCTGGTAAATGTTTTACCAGTGCCACAAGCCATTATCAGCTTGCCTCTATCAGCAGTTTCAAAACCTTTTAATATATTTTCTACCGCTTCTTTCTGATGTGGTCGTATAGATTTCTTTTCTATTTTATACTGTAATGTATCAATATTATTTTCTGTAAATAATGACCAGTCAATATTTTCATCATATAAAAAGTCATTAAAATCAATACAAGTTGTCGGAATTTGCTGGTGTTCTATAGTAGATAATACATTTGCTCCCCAGTGCGATGCAGTAGTTACTATCATACGGTTAGAAAAATAATATTTTTTTTCATCTATATTAAAACTTTTGCCGCTGCAGGATATAAAAGAATCTATATCACTTTTATGTATGGTAGAGCCATCTTCAAAAAATTTACACTGTATAGCTGTATATTTATCTTCATATTTATGCTTTGCAACTAAATCTATACCAGTGTCTGCACCATCTCTATATGGAAAATCCTGCCATAACCAAATTTTTTCATAAATCTCTTTATATACTGTTGAAATAGTTAAATATTTTTGAGTAAACTTTTCAAATAATGTGCCTTGCTCTCTTTTGTTTTTTGCTTCTTCTCTAAATTTATCTAAAAGTTTTGTAAATGACATCTGCTCACCATAAAAAAATATAATAAATCATAATAT
>CAMWVK010000143.1 GCA_947177675.1 uncultured Mucispirillum sp. | reverse complement strand
TAATTAAAATCTCTAGAGATTGAAGCTCTCCCCTCTGATAACTCAAAATTTCATGTTGATATATCAATATCAAAAATAATGTATAAGTATAAAATATATATATTATATATATTAAGAGATGCTTCACTTAGAAAGAAAAAAGAAAGAGAATTACAGGCAGCTCTTAAGAGGGCAAAAGATGCAGAAAGGACAAAAAGTGAATTTCTTGCAAATATGAGTCATGAAATTCGCACCCCACTTAATGGGATTATGGGATTTATTGACTTATTAAAAGAAACTAAACTTGATAATACCCAAAAAGAGTATTTAAAAATTATTAATTCCAGCTCAGATGGATTATTCAGTATTATTAATGATATATTAGATTTTTCTAAAATTGAAAGTGGTAAAATGCAGCTTGAATCAATAGAATTTAATTCGTGGAATGTATTTGAAGATTCTGTTGCAATTTATGCTGCAAAAGCAATGGATAAAAATATTTTATTAATATGTTTATTTAGTATAAATATGCCTAAATATCTTTTAGGAGACCCACTGCGTATCAGGCAGATAATTACTAACCTTATTTCTAATGCTATTAAATTTACTGATGTAAATGGCAGAATAATAGTCAGGGCAACCGTAATTTCAAAAACAAGTGAAAAATGCAAGATAAGAATATCTATTAAAGATAATGGCATAGGCATTACAAAAGATCAGCAGAAAATTATAATGGACGCATTTTCTCAGGCGGATACATCTATTACTCGTCAGTATGGCGGCACTGGTTTAGGTCTTGCAATATCTAAAAGTTTAACTCAGTCTATGAATTCATCACTAAATGTATATAGTGAATATGGAAAAGGCAGTGAATTTTATTTTACATTAGAACTGCCTGTGGTTGATAAAAAAGATACTCAGACCAAAGTAGATTTTTCTAATACCCACATTACACTTTTAGGATGTGAAGAAGACTGTCTGGCAATGGAGCTTTATGAAGAATATATTAAAAATCTTAAAGCAGAAGTTCATTATACGACACATATAGATGATATACGCCCAGATGATATAAAAATAATTGGTATAAGTTATGATAATAATGACTATGACTTTATAAAAAAAGTAGTAGATGAATTTCCTAATAAATCTTTTATAATATTGAGTACTACTTCTTTTGATAATAAAATATATGATTTAGGCGGAACAAATGTTTATCCACTTGTTCCACCACTTAGTATGTCAAAACTTATATCAGTATTATCAGATATACTTGGATATAATAAGTCATCCCTTGTTAATAACAAAAAACAGAAAAATACATTTTTTACTGGCTCTGTTATGCTTGTAGATGACAATGAAGTAAACAGCAGACTTTCAGAAATTCTGCTTAAAAATATGGGACTTAAAGTTGATACAGTAGAAAACGGGCAGGCGGCAGTTGATAAATATAAGGAAAATCAATATGATTTAATTTTTATGGATATATATATGCCTATAAAAGATGGTTTTACTGCAGCAAAAGAAATTGTAACTTATGAAAGAGAAATGGGATTTCAGCATATTCCGATTGTTGCTCTTACTGCTAATGTAGTAGAAGATGATGATATAGAAGAATACATTTCTGCTGGTATGGACGATTTTGTTGCAAAACCTGTTGTAAAAAATAAACTAGAAGCAGTATTAAACAGATACTTAAATAAAGAGCAGACACCATTGAATGAAGATTTAGTAAAAGGTGTAGCAGAATATATTAAATCTGATGACCATGAATTAATTGCTGCAGCAGTAAATGAATACTGTCAGATTTCATGGCATTATGCTCAAACTCTTTTTCATGCAGTAAGTGAGTTTAATGAAGGCTCATCATTATATATTATTAATAAAATGCTTGTTCTTTCAGAAAAATATCAGTTATCATCAGTTGTTAATGTGCTTTATAAAATTAAGCAGAATATTGAAGATGGTATGAATGAATATATTTTTGCATTTATTGATGAATTAAAAGATGTTATATACAAAATAAAACATTCTATCAGGCAGTTTAAATGATGGATATAAGAACGCTAAATCTTTTATACTACAATATATTTCCACAATGCAGGGATATAGTAACAAATGCAGTAATACCAATAGATATAAGTGTTTTATATACTGATGATATTAATGAAGTAATGAAACATATAATGAGCAGAAATAATATAGATATGCTTTTTATTGATTATGACGGAAGCAATGCTGTTATAGATTTAGTTTCTGCAATTCATAAGTATGATGAAGATATACTTATATTCTTTATAACAGATATTAATAATAATGAAGACAAAATCAAGGCATATAATGCTGGGGTAATAGAATATTTTCTACTTCCATTAAGCAGTTATGTATTGCAGGCTGTACTTAAAAATATGGCAGGTCTTCGTGGCTCACGACTTAAACTGCATAATAAAACAAATATTTTACAGTATGAAGTGGAGCAGGCTGTAATAACTGTTAAAGAAAGAGAACTTGAGTCTTTGCTTTTGCTGGGAAGAGCATCAGAATATAAAGATAAAGATACAGCAAGCCATATTTTAAGAGTAGGCAAATATTCTGCTATGATAATGGAAAGTTTGGGCGGTAGTGATGAAGATAAAGAGTTAATGCTTTATTCCGCACCTTTGCATGATGTTGGTAAAATTGGTATTGCAGACAGCATATTAAATAAATCATCAAAACTAACAGAAGAAGAATATAATATAATAAAAACTCATACCATAAAAGGATATGAGATACTTTCAGGCACTAAAAGCAAATATTTAGAAGCAGGTGCTATTATTGCATTATCCCACCATGAAAAGTATAATGGTAGTGGATATCCTAATGGATTAAAAGGGGATAGTATTCCCTTATATGGCAGAATAGTTGCTGTTGCAGATGTATTTGATGCATTAATTTCTCAAAGAGTATATAAAAACTCATGGACATTGGAACATACTGTAGAGCATTTAAAAAGTCAGTCTGGTATCCATTTTGACCCAGTTATTGTTGAAAAATTCCTTGAAAAAATAGATGAAGCAGCAGATATTTTTAAAAGCCTTATGCCTGCAAAATAACAATTTTACTCATAAGAATATGAAATAATTGAACTTATCAAACATTTTGGGACATTATCTTATATTTAAGATTATATAATTATAATCTGCTGTTTCTTAATTTAATATATTATTTTTGTATATTTTCTGATACATATTTATGAATTATGGTGTATGTATAAAATGGTAAAAACAGGCACTTAAAATACATAATTTATCAGTATAAAAAATACCCCAGAAATATAAGTATATCTCTAGTTATGTTAATCATAGTTAAAATATTATTTAATACATATACAGCTGCTTTCTTTGCTGTATATTTCACTTTATTAAATATAGGCAGCATATTTGATATTTTATTTATATAAAAAAGTATAATATGAATACAGCAGAGTATAAGCTGGGTAAATCAGTGTATATGAAAACATTTGATATATTAGTATTTGTTTTATATATTATATTACAAATATTATTAGTTTTGAGCTTTTCAGTTTGTGTTTTTTAATTTCTGTTATTTTATTTGATTAAGGTTGATAATTATAAGTCATCATCATTAGTATTGCAGTAAGTTTACTGTCCATTATGAATAGGAAGACTTAAAACTATTTGTGCACCTTTTTCTCCATCTTCTCTATTTTTTACTTGCAGGCTGCCATTCATTTTTTCTATAATCATTTGAGCCATATACATACCGATACCTGTGCCTTGTGAGCCTTTTGTAGTCCAGTGCATTTCAAATATTTTTATTAAAGCTTCTTCACTAAGTCCTGTGCCGTTATCTGTAATTGTGATAATAATATGTTCATTATTATGGTTATCTACTTTAATGGCAATTTGTCCTCGTAATTCAGGCTCATTTTCTTTTCTTTGCAAAATAGAATCCTTACCGTTAACAACGATATTCATAATAACCTGTTTTAAATTATTAGTAAAACCAAATACTTTTAAATTTTCACACTGAGCAGGCATATCATATATAACTTCTATATTACTTTTTTTCAAAACAGGTATTAAAAGAGCCATAATAGATTTAATTGCCAGACTTACTTTAAACGGCACACTTACATCTTCTGGTTTGAAGAAGTTTTTAAAATTTTCCATAGTTTCAGACATAAACATTACATGGTTCATAATAGACTGCATCATTTCTGCTAATTCTTCTTTATCAAAATCTTCATCTTCTAAAATATCTTCAGTGTTTTGTGCAATAAGTCCAATAGCATTAAGCGGCTGTTTCCACTGGTGAGTAATAAATCCAATCATAGTGCCTATGGTTGCAAGTTTATGATACTGTGCTAAAGTTATCATATTTGATTCTATAGTGCTTTTTAAATCATCACTATATGGCTGAAGTAAGTTGTTTGTTTCTTTAAAACTTTTTAATCTTTCAGTTGTTCTTGTAATATTTGTAAAAGAAACTACATAAAATATATTTGTTTCATTTTCCATTAATGTAGAATTTAAGTTAAATATATTGCAGCTGCCTGTTTTATCGTTCATACCTACCTTATATTTTATATTCTGGTGTTCAATAGGAAGTATAAACCAGTTATTTTTATTTGCACTTGTTATAAATGTATTATCATCAGCATCTAAAAACTTTGAAGAAATTTCTCCAATATTATGTATTGCTTCTTCTATAGAAGTATAGCCAAAGAAATCTAAAAACAGTTTATTGCATCTTGTAAGTATATGGTTTTCATTAAAAACAGCAATCATATTTGGCTGAATATCAAATAGTTCTGTCGTAAAATCAGATTGTGTTTCCATAAGTCTTTCAACAGCAATATGGTATGTTAAATCTCTAACAATATATACCATAGAGCGTTTGTTTAAATTATCAAAAGCTTGAACTTGTAATGCACCATTAAACCGTGTTTTATCTTTTCTAATACCAACAAACCTGATAGAGTTTCCTTTTATGGTAGATGCATTATCTATATATTGAGAAGCATCTGGAATAATCAAAGAAAGCGGTTTATTAATTAATTCATCTTTTTCATAATGCCATAATATTGTTGCAACATTATTCACATCTATTATTATACCATTATCTACAATAAGCATACCATCAGAAATAGAGCGTTTTAAGAACTGGTAGTGTAGAAAATCTTTGCTGATTTGGTCTCTTTGAGTTTCTATTTCACCAAAAATATCTCTCATCATAAATATGACTTTATATTCTTTTTTATCATCATTTATTTTTTCTTTAATTATAGGTATAACTTCAAAT
>CAMWVK010000142.1 GCA_947177675.1 uncultured Mucispirillum sp. | reverse complement strand
CGTTTATAGTATTCTAACACTTTTCATTTACAAATCATTTTTAGAATTTACAATAATCAAAAAATTTAAAAAAAATAATTGTTAAATTAAAATTATAGTGATAGTATAACTAATTATTTAAATTTTTAAGTTATTATGCAAGGATAATAATATGAGAAGTGATATTATTAAAAAAGGATGCCAGCGAGCTCCAAATAGAGCATTAATATATGGCACTGGTGTTTCTAAAAACCAAATTGATGCACCATTTATTGGTATATGTTCAAGTTTTACAGACCTTATTCCAGGTCATTCTGGTATGCGAATACTTGAAAGATTTGCAGAAAAAGGTATTCATACAGGCGGTGGTCAGGCATTTATATTCAGTGTGCCGGGTGTCTGCGACGGTATATCTATGGGTCATTCTGGTATGCGTTACAGCCTGCCAAGCCGTGATGCTATTACAGATATGATAGAATGTGTTGTTAATGCACACTCTCTTGATGGTGTGCTTTTCATTACTAACTGCGATAAAATTACTCCCGGAATGCTTATGGCTGCAGCAAGGCTTAATGTTCCATCTATTGTAGTTACAGCAGGTCCTATGATGAGTGGTAACTATCGCATGAAAAGGCGTGATTTTATTACAGATTCATTTGAAGCTGCATCAAAAGCTGCAACTGGTGAAATAGATGAAGATGAAATGACTAATATGGAAATGACCGCATGTCCGGGGGAGGGTGCATGTCAGGGACTTTTTACAGCCAACACTATGGCTTGTTTAACAGAAGTTATGGGTATGAGTATGCCAGGTTGTGCAACAGCTATGGCAGGTATGGCAAAAAAACGAAGAATAGCTTTTGATTCTGGTGTCCGTCTTGTTTCATTAGTTAAAGAAAATATTAAGCCCCTTGATATTATGAATGAAAAAGCATTTAGAAATGCTATTAAGGCAGATTTAGCTCTTGGCGGCTCAACAAATACTACACTTCACCTTCCAGCTATTGCTTATGAAGCAGGAATTAATTTAAATTTAGATTCTTTTGATGCTTTATCAAAAGAAACTCCGCATATTACAAGCCTTCTTCCCGGCGGTAAATATTTTATGGAAGATTTTGAATTTGCAGGCGGTATTCCTGCTGTTATGAAATCTCTTGAAAGTCATTTAGAAGATAATATTACTGTAAGTGGTATGACTGTGAAAGAAATATGCAGGAAGGCAGAAAACTATGATGAAGATATTATCCGTCCATTAGATAACCCATACCATAAAGAGGGTGGTATTGCTGTTCTTCGTGGAAATATTGCACCCGGTGGTTCTGTTATTAAACAAAGTGCAGTTAATCCTGATATGATGGTGTTTACTGGCACAGCAAAAACTTTCAATTCTGAAGAAGATGCAATGGCTGCAATTATGGGCGGCATTATAAAAAATGGTGATATAGTGGTTATCCGCTATGAAGGTCCAAAGGGCGGGCCTGGTATGAGAGAAATGCTTGCACCAACTGCTGCCATTATGGGTCTTGGACTTAGTCAGGTTGCATTAATTACTGATGGAAGATTTTCTGGCGGCACAAGAGGACCATGTATTGGTCATATTTCCCCAGAAGCTGCAGAGGGCGGTGTGATTGCTCTTGTAGAAGATGGTGATAAAATAGCTATTAATATACCAGAAAGAAGTATCCATTTAGATGTTAGTGATAAAGAACTTGAAAAAAGGCGTGCAGGCTTTAAAGCTCCAGCACCAAAAGTTGCAAGCGGTTATTTGGCAAAATATGCTAAAGGAGTATCTAGTGCAGGTGAGGGAGCAATATTTAAAAGAGATAAATAGTTTTAGTGTAAACCATAATATTGGAGTATTAATATGATATGTTCAGGTGGAGAGATTGTAATAGACTGCTTAAAGCGTAACGGGGTAGATGTAATATTCAGCTATCCCGGTGGTTCTCTTACTGGTTTTTACGATACATTATTTGATGCTGATTTAAAGCATATTCTGCCTCGTCATGAGCAGGGTGGAGCACATGCTGCAGACGGCTATGCAAGAGCAACTGGTAAAATAGGAGTGTGTATGGCAACAAGCGGTCCCGGTGCTACAAACCTTGTAACAGGTATCGGCACAGCATATATGGACAGTGTTCCTATGCTTGTAATTACTGGGCAGGTTGTTTCAAATCTTATTGGCGGAGATGCATTTCAGGAAGCTGATATTGTAGGTATAACACGCCCAATAGTAAAACACAGCTACCTTGTAACAGATGTAAAAGATTTAGCAAACACTATGAATGAAGCCATACATATTGCCACAACAGGCAGACCGGGTCCTGTGCTTGTGGACATTCCAAAAGATGTGTTTGCTGCAAAAGTAAAATATGAACCTAATAGTCAGGTGCATTTATCAGGCTATCAGCCTAATACTGAAGGGCATCCGATGCAGGTAAAAAAATTACTTAAAACATTAGAAACAGCTAAAAAACCTGTTATATTTATAGGTGGTGGTGTAAAAGCAAGTGAAGGAGCAACAGAAGAATTAATAAAATTTGCTCATGCAGTAAATGTGCCTGTTGTTTCATCATTTATGGGACTGAGCGGTTATCCTGCAACGGACAGCCAGTGGATAGGCTGGCTTGGAATGCACGGCAACTATGCCTCAAATATGGCAGTAACTGAATCTGATTTTATTATAGCGATTGGCACAAGGTTTACTGACCGTTCTACAGGCAGGCTTGACAGGTTTGCAAAAAATGCAAGGATAGCTCACATTGATATTGACCCATCATCTATCAGTAAAACAGTAGATATTGAAATCCCTGTTGTTGGTGACAGTCATAATGTTCTATATATGATAAATAAACATCTTGATGATTATAAATGGGATAAATGCAGACAGGAAAGAAATGAATGGTTTGAAACAGTAAAAGGCTGGGACAGAGAAAAACCATTCTCTTATAAATTTAGCGATAAAGTCATTAAACCTCAATATGTAATAGAAACACTATATAATGTTACTGGGGGTGATGCAATTATTGCTACAGATGTAGGTCAGCACCAAATGTGGACAGGTCAGTTTTACAAATATAAATTTCCTAGACAGTTTTTATCATCAGGCGGTATGGGCACAATGGGTTATGGACTTCCTGCAGCAATGGGTGCTAAAATCGGCAGACCTGATAAAGAAGTATTCTGTGTATCAGGAGATGGCGGTATCTTAATGAATATGCAGGAATTAACCACATGTGTGCAGTATAGGGTAGGTGTTAAAACTGTTATTATAAATAATAAATTTTTAGGAATGGTAAGACAGTGGCAGCAGCTGTTTTTTAATAAAAAATACTCTGATACATGCCTTGAAGTGCAGCCTGATTTTGTAAAATTAGCTGAAGCTTATGGCTGTATCGGTATGCGTGCTGAAAAGGCAGCAGATGTTGAAGCAGTTTTAAGAGAATCGCTTAAAATTAAAGATAAACCTGTGCTTATGGATTTTGTATGCGACAGGGAAGAAAATGTATATCCTATGGTGCCTGCAGGTGCATCAATTGATGAGATGATAATAAGGTAAGAGCTATGGAAAAAAGACATATTATATCAGTCCTTGTTGAAAATAAATTTGGTGTGCTTGCCCGCATAGCAGGTCTTTTCTCAGGCAGAGGATACAATATTGAGAGCTTAACTGTTAACTCTACTGATAAACATGATGTATCTATGATGACTATTGTTACTTATGGCGATGACAGAGTTATAGAGCAGATTATTAAGCAGCTGCGTAAGCTTATAAATGTTTTAAAAGTAAGGGATTTAACATCATATAACCACATAGAAAGAGAACTTGTGCTTGTAAAAGTGTATGTTACTCAAAAATACAGAAGTGATATTTATAATATGGTTAATACTTTCCGAGGCAATGTTGTAGATATTACACCAGAAAGTATGGTAATAGAAATTACTGGTGATAATGATAAACTGCAGGCTTTTATAGAGCTTGTCCGCCCTTATGGAATTATAGAATTAATTCGTTCAGGCTGTCTTGCGATAGGCAGAGGCTCAAAAGCAACAAGTGAAATGGAAAAATTAAAGCAGTCAAATAACAGTAAATAATTAAAACTGATAAAAAGCTGTAAAAATATAAATTGAGGTAAACAAATGAAAGTTTATTATGAAAAAGATGCCAACTTAGGTGCTGTCAAAAGCAAAAAAATAGCAGTAATAGGATACGGCAGCCAAGGTTACGGCCACTCTAACAACTTAAAAGATTCTGGATGTGATGTTGCTGTTGCATTAAGAAAAGACAGTAAATCATGGAAAAAAGCAGAAAATGCAGGCTTGAAAGTTATGACAGTTGCAGAAGCAGCTGCATGGGCTGATTTAGTTATGATATTAACTCCTGATGAACTTCAAGGCGAAATCTATAAAAACGAAATTGCTCCAAACTTGAAATCTGGTTCTTATTTAGCATTTGCTCATGGTTTCAATATCCATTTTGGTCAAATTGTGCCGCCTGCAGATATAAATGTTATTATGATTGCTCCAAAAGGTCCTGGTCATTTAGTTCGTCAGCAGTATGAAATAGGCAGCGGTGTTCCATGTTTAATCGCAGTTTACCAGGATGCGACAGGCGATTCTAAAGAAGTTGCACTTGCTTATGCTGCAGCTATCGGCGGTGCAAGAGCTGGTGTTATTGAAACAAGCTTTAAAGAAGAAACAGAAACAGACCTTTTTGGAGAACAGGCTGTATTATGTGGCGGTTTAGCTAAACTTATCCAGTATGGTTTTGAAACATTAACAGAAGCCGGCTATGCTCCAGAAATGGCATATTTTGAATGTCTGCATGAAATGAAATTAATTGTAGACTTAATATATGAAGGCGGTATTAAAAATATGCAGTATTCTATTTCTAACACAGCAGAATATGGCGGCTTAACAAGAGGTCCAAGAGTAGTTTCTCCTGCTGCTAAAGAAGAAATGAAAAAAGTATTAAGAGAAATCCAAGATGGAACTTTTGCAAAAGAATGGATGATGGAAAATAAAGTAAATGCACCACATTTCCATGCATTATCTAATATTTCTAACAGCCATCCAATTGAAGAAGTAGGCGAAAAACTTCGCAACATGATGAGCTGGCTTGGTAAAAGTAAAATTGTTGATAAATCTAAAAACTAATACATTATATAGATTTATTATGAATTAATATTATTGGCAGTTTTAACGACATGTGCGGTAAAACTGCCACTTTGTTTTTATAATTATAGTGAGTAATTATAAAAAGCATAAATATTTAAGTCAAAAATTTATTTTTGACTTAAAGTATT
>CAMWVK010000141.1 GCA_947177675.1 uncultured Mucispirillum sp. | reverse complement strand
TCATAAATAATACTCTCATATAATATTTGATGGTCATTTTAACAGCAGCATAAAAATTTTACAATAAAAATATGTTTAAAAATCACTGTTTCTTGATATTTTCTAGATATTCTGCCCACTCAACAGGCAGTTTATGTTTTTTAGCATTGTTACATAATTTGCATGCTGGAACAATGTTATTTTTAGTTGATTTACCACCTCTTATTAATGGTACAATATGGTCCATAGTTAATTCTTCTAGTTTAAAAGTTTTTCCGCAGTAGTAACATTCTCTATGTGATATTTTTTCATACCACCAGTTAGTTTTTCTTAATTCTCTAGCTTTTGCTCTTTCTTTTGCTATTTCTTTTTCAGTTGCCTGCGGTATAAAAAAATCCTGCATAAACATTCCACCTTTTTAATTTTGAAAAAAATTTTCTTTTTTATACTTAATATTGTTGACCTTATTTCAATAATGTATTATGCTGTTATTTATAATTAAATTAGGACTGTTTGTAAATAGAAATTCAGTCACTAAATTGGAGGAAGACAATATGAGCAGCTACAATGCAGCAACTGACTACTTAAAATCCTATGGTATTAATAACCCAGCAGCAATTTATTTAAATATGCCGACAGAAGCTCTTTATGAAGAAGCTATCAAACGCGGTGAAGGTCATGTGGTAAAAGGCGGTGCAATGGTTTTTGAAACAGGTGCACATACAGGGCGTTCTGCTCAAGATAAATATGTTGTTAGAGAAGCTACTTCTGAAAAAGATGTAAACTGGGACTCATCAGCAGCAAAAGAAGCAAGCGAAGCTCAGTTTAACACTCTTTATAATGATATGATGGCTTTTTGTGACGGTAGAGAATTATTCGTTCAAGAATTATATGCTGGTGCAGATGAATCCTGCCGTTTAAAAGTTCGTGTTATTGGTGAATTTGCATGGCATAATATGTTTGCACGCAATATGTTTATATGCGAAAAAGATTTATCTAAATTAAAAGGCTTTCAAGCTGATTTTACAGTTATCTATCTTCCTAATTTCCAAGCAGATACAGCAAAACACGGCACTCGTTCAAGCACAGTTATTATGTTAAACTTTGCTAAAAAAGTAGTTTTAATAGGCGGCACTCAGTATGCTGGTGAACTTAAAAAATCAGTATTTACTGTTATGAACTACTATCTGCCAAAACAAGGTATAATGAGTATGCACTGCTCTGCAAATATCGGTGAAAAAGGCGATACTGCTATTTTCTTTGGTTTATCAGGCACTGGTAAAACTACACTTTCTTCTGACCCTAAACGCGTTCTTATTGGTGATGATGAACACGGCTGGAATGACAAAGGAGTATTCAATATAGAAGGCGGCTGCTATGCAAAAGTTATCAAACTTTCTAAAGAAATGGAGCCAGATATTTACAGAACTACTCATTCTTACGGCACAATATTAGAAAATGTTGTTTATGACCCAATAACTAGAGAAATTGATTTAGACAGCGATAAATTAACTGAAAATACTCGTTCTTCTTATCCACTTTCTCAAATGCCAAGAATTTCTCCAGATAACAAAGGCGGTCAGCCAAAAAATATTATTTTCTTAACTTATGACGCATTCGGTGTTCTTCCACCTGTTGCAAAACTTAACTTAAATCAAGCAATGTATCACTTTGTGTCTGGTTACACTGCAAAAGTTGCAGGAACAGAAAAAGGTGTTAAAGAGCCAACAGCTACTTTCTCTACCTGCTTTGGAGAACCATTTATGGTATTCCACCCATTCTACTATGCTAAAATATTAGCAGAAAAAATGAAAGCTAACGGTGTTAATGCTTACCTTGTTAACACTGGTCTTTTTGGTGGTAAATATGGTGTTGGTCAGCGTTTTTCTATTAAAGATACAAGAGCAATTGTTAATGCTATATTAGACGGTGAAGTTGATAAAGGTGGTTTCCATGAATGCCCAGTATTTGGTTTTGGTATTCCTAATGCTATTCCAGGTGTTAGCCCTGAAATATTAGACCCATCTAAAGGCTGGAAAGATCAGGCTGAATACAGTGCAGCACTTAAAGATTTAGCATCTAAATTTGTTGAAAACTTCAAAAAATATCCATCAAACGATATGACAAGCGAAGTTTTAAAAGGTGCTCCAAAAGCATAAGTATAAAATTACATAATTTTATATACATAAGGCGTGCAGAAATGCACGCCTTTTTATGTTAATTCTTTATAAAGTTAAGTGAACTTATCCAAAAAAAGTATGCAGAATGATTTATAATATAGATACTTGTGCAGGTAAAATGTTTAAGAGGACTTACTCCATTATAAGATAACAAATTTATTAACATGACTTATTTCAAAATTTTTAGGTAAGTCCAATTTTTCATAAAATTTTTTGCAAATAAAATATTTTTGTATTTTCTAATAAATTTTGCTACACATTTATATAAAAATGTAATAAAGTGATAACTGCTATGCAGTTTAGTGATATATGATTATGTAATGTTAAATGGAGAAATATATATGAAAAATATAACAGGCAGTCAGATAAGAGCTGCATTTTTAAAATATTTTGCTGATAACGGTCATACTGTTGTTTCATCATCAAGTCTTGTGCCGCATGATGACCCAACTTTGCTTTTTGCAAATGCAGGTATGAATCAGTTTAAGGATATTTTTCTTGGCAAGGAAACAAGAAACTATAAAAGAGCTGCATCATGCCAGAAAGTAGTTCGTGCAGGTGGTAAACATAATGATTTAGAAAATGTGGGCAGAACTGCACGACACCATACATTTTTTGAAATGCTTGGTAATTTTTCTTTTGGTGATTATTTTAAAAGAGATGCTATTAATTTTGCATGGACATTTTTAACAAAAGAGTTAGAACTGCCTGTAGAAAAATTATTTGTAACAGTATATAAGGATGATGATGAAGCATTTAATTTATGGCAGGAGGTCGCAGGACTTTCACCTGATAAAATATACAGAAAAGGTGCAAAAGATAACTTCTGGCAAATGGGGGATACAGGTCCATGCGGTCCTTGCTCTGAAATATTTATTGACCAAGGTGAAGGTGTTGGCTGCTGCAGACCGGACTGTAATCCAGACTGCGACTGTGACAGACATTTAGAGCTTTGGAACTTAGTATTTATGCAGTTTAACAGAGCTGAAGATGGCAGCCTTTCTCCGCTTCCAAAACCATCTATAGATACAGGTATGGGTTTAGAAAGAATTGCAGCTGTTATGCAGAATAAACAAAGCAATTATGAAACTGACTTAATCAGACCTATTATAGATTATACTGCAAGCCTTGCTGGTGTAGAATATGGTAAAGATGAACAGACAGATATATCTTTAAGAGTTATTGCAGACCATTCAAGAAGCACAACATTCTTAATAGGTGATGGTGTTCTTCCATCTAATGAAAAAAGAGGCTATACATTAAGAAAAATTATGAGAAGAGCTATGCGTCATGGTAAAATGCTTGGTTTAGAGCATGAATTTTTCTATAATGTATGCGGTTTTGTCGTTGATTTTATGAAAGACCATTATATTGAGCTGACAGATAAAAAATCATTTATTACAAAAACTGTTGAAACAGAAGAAAAAGGCTTTGGCAAAACTCTTGCAACAGGTATGAAAATTATTGAAGAAGAATTGCTTGAAAAATATAAATCATCAAAGGTTATTGATGGCAAAGATATTTTTAAACTTTATGATACTTATGGATTTCCTGTAGACTTACTTGAAGATATAGCAGCAGATGCAGGCTTTACTCTTGATATGGCAGGTTTTGAAAAAATGATGGAGCAGCAGCAGGCACGAGCAAAAGCATCGTCACTTGGTATCAATGCAAGTGGCATTTCTGATGCTTTAAAAGAATTAAGCGGTCAGATTGTTACAGAATTTGGCGGCTATGCAGGACTTGCTGCAAGTGGTAAAATTCTTGCTATGGTATCTAATGATAAAAGAGTATGTGAAGTGCAAGCTGGGGATAATGTGGATATTATCCTTGATGTTACAACAAGTTATGCTGAAGGTGGTGGTCAGGCAGGTGATAAAGGCATCATTACTGGCAGTGAAGGCAGTCTTTTTAAAGTTGAAAATACTTTAAAATTAAACGATATGATTATTCATAGAGGTAAAGTATTAAAAGGCTTTTTTAAAGAACAGGATACTGTTAAAGTTGAAGTTGATGAAACTATCAGACAATATACAGAATATAATCACACTGCTACACATCTTTTACATAAAGCTTTACAGACTGTTGTTGGTGATCATGCAAGGCAGGCAGGTTCTTTAGTAAATGATGAAAGGCTTCGTTTTGATTTTACTCATTCTAATGGTTTAACAAGCCAGCAGATAGATGCAATTGAAATGGAAGTAAACAGAGCAATTACTGCAAACTATCCAGTTCATAAAAGAATAGAATCTCTTGAAGATGCTATGCAGGAAGGTGCAACAGCATTATTTGGTGAAAAATATGGCGAAGAAGTTCGTGTTGTTCAGATTGCAAACTATTCAAAAGAACTTTGCGGCGGATGCCATGTTGATAGAACTGGTGTCATTGGACTGTTTAAAATTCTTTCAGAATCAAGTGTTGCACAGGGTGTGAGAAGAATAGAAGCTGTTACAAGCCATAAAGCTTTTAAATACCTTTCAGATATGGATAAAAGTATGAAACAGGTGCTTGCTGTATTAAAATGTCAGCCTGCAGAAGCAGCAGAAAGAATTACAGATATTCTTAAAAATCATAAAGCACTTGAAAAGAAAGTAAAAGCGGCAGGGGAGCGTATTGTTCCAAAAATTGCAGATACTATTTTTGAAAATGTAAAAGAGATTAAAGGAATAAAAGTTGCAAGAATATTATTTGAAAAATCCAATGTTCCTTTAATGAGAGAAGTAATAGATACAGGCAGAAATAAATTAGGCAGCTGTATTATTGTAGTTGGTGCACAAACTGATGAAGATAAGGCAGCAATTATATGCGGTGTATCAAAAGATTTAACAGATAAATATAATGCTGGAGCAATAATTAAAGAAATTGCAGCAGCAGCAGGCGGTTCAGGTGGTGGTAAAACTGATATGGCTCAAGCTGGAACAAAACATATTGATAAACTGCCAGAAGCTCTGGATAAAATATATGATTTGATATAGTATAAAAAAAATGAAAAAATATATGTTTTTTTGTAGACATATTAAATGTAATATTATATATTAATTTATTAATGCAAAGATTATTAGGAGATTTTGATGAAAGCTGAAATGATTAACCCTTTCATTACCGCAACATTGAATGTTCTTTCTACAATGGCGGGTATTGAAGCCAAAAAAGGCGAAGTATATATTAAACAAGATGATAGAAT
>CAMWVK010000140.1 GCA_947177675.1 uncultured Mucispirillum sp. | reverse complement strand
ATAGATAGTTTAAAATATGCTGCAAATACATATTGTTTAATAAAATAATAGTTACTAATTTTATTATAAATCATCATTTTTAATGATAGTTTTAAAAAATGGGTGTGAAGCAGTAATTTATATATTGAAAAAAAAAATAAAATTCTATATAACATTTCATAATCATAAATATATGTAAAAGGTGATAAATGGGTTTCAGCTGTGGTATTGTAGGCCTGCCAAATGTAGGTAAATCAACTATTTTTAATGCTTTATCAAAAGCACAGAATGCAGAAAGTGCAAACTATCCATTTTGTACTATTGACCCAAACAGGGGGATTGTTCCTGTTCCTGATGACAGGATGAATTTTATTATTCAGTATGTTAAACCAAAATCTATTGTTCCTACAACTGTAGAGTTTGTGGATATTGCAGGTCTTGTAAAGGGTGCAAGCCATGGGGAAGGCAGAGGAAACCAATTTTTAACTCATATTAGGCAGACCGATGCTGTTGCCCATGTTGTTCGCTGTTTTGAAAATGATGAAATTGTTCATGTGGAAAATAAAGTAGACCCTGCTAATGATATAGAAATAATTAATACAGAACTTCTGCTTGCTGATATGGAAATATTAGATAAAGCTGTTGCAAAACACCAAAAAGCAGCAAAAAGCGGTGATAAGGCTTTAAAAAAGAAAGTAGAAATATTAGAAGATTTTTTAAAATGTGCAGATGAGGGCAGGCCTTTAAGAGCATTACTTAAAGAATGCCCAGAATATATTGATGAAATAAAAGAATACAATTTCATTACAATAAAACCAATGCTTTATGTTGCAAATGTTGATGAAGATGCTTTGGCAGAAGACAATAAATATGTTAAAACTGTCAGGCAGATTGCTGCAGCAGAGGGGGCAGAAGTTGTAAAAATATGTGGTAAAACTGAATGTGAGCTGCAGGATTTATCAGAAGAAGAAGCAAAAGAATATCTTATGGCACTTGGTATGGAAAAAAGCGGGCTTGACAGCCTTATAAAAAGTGGATATGACCTGCTTGGATTAATAACATTTTTTACAGCAGGTGAAAAAGAAGTGCGTGCTTGGACTGTTGAAAAAGGTGCTGCTGCTCCTTATGCTGCAGGTAAAATTCACTCTGATATTGAACGAGGTTTTATCCGTGCAGAAGTATGTTCATACATTGATTTTGAAAAATATAAATCACTTACTACGGCAAAAGAAAGCGGAAGATTAAGGCTTGAAGGAAAAGATTATATTGTGCAGGATGGCGATATAATATATTTTAGATTTAATGTATAAAATAGTATTAGCGTTAATTATTACAATTTGTTTTTCATCTTATACATTTGCTCAGGGAAATATTGCTGGTAATAATGTAAATGAAACAAGCAGTGAGCAGTTTGCTCCAAATGAGGAAGCGGATAACCCAGATGAAGCAGGTGCGGCTATGCCAAATATTGGTATCAGTGCAGAAAAACATATTATAGAAGTGGTAGAAGGTGCTGGTCATATTCCTTATAATAACATACCTTTTCGTGCAGAGCCTTCCCTTAAATCAAGAGTTTTAAGATATTCTTCAGGTGCTGAAAAAGTTATTTTAATAGGCGAAGCAGGAGACTGGTATAAGGTTATAATGTATAATAATATAGAAGCTTATATTCAGAAAATATATGTGAGAACTTCAAAGCTTTTTATGGATGAAACTGTTGCAAAAAACAATATGAATAAAACAGTTTCTATAGAGCTTGAAGATTTACTGCAAAAATTTGATACTACTCTTGAAAACTCAAGCTATGCAAAAAAATATCAAGTCCGTCCTATATTTGAGCTTATTGATGCAAAAAATGTAAAAAATAATGTAACACTTATTTTTCACTATGCCTGTGCAGATTTACAAAATAAACCAATACCATCATATAATGATAATGATTTATATACCCATATGCAGCAGCTTGTAAATTTAATTCTAGGCAGGCTTGTGTTAACAAATGCAGAAAGTTTTAATATAATCATTAAAGTGCCAACCTATGACGAAAGCGGTAATGTGGTTGATTTTGAAAAAGAATATGCAAATATACTATTAATGCCTGACAAGGTGGATATTGAAAAAATACGCAGGGAAAATGTATCAATATTAAGCCTTGCAGAATGTAATATACCTGTGAAAGATTTATTTAAAGTTTTTCCAAAATAATAAAAGGGGCTGTCCAATGGAATTTACTCATTTTGATGAAAAAGGTGCAAGCCGTATGGTAGATGTAAGCGGAAAGACACCTACTAAAAGGGAAGCAACAGCAACAGGCAGGGTTACTATGAATAAAGATACTCTGCAGCAGATTGTAAATATGAGTATTAAAAAAGGCAATGTATTTGAAGTGGCAAGAATTGCAGCTATTATGGCTGTTAAACAGACACCTCATTTAATACCATTATGCCACCCACTTGCAATAAGCAAAGTTAATGTGGACTTTAACTATAATCTTGATAATGGTCAGGTTGATATAGAAGTAACTGTTGGGCTTGATGATAAAACAGGGGTGGAAATGGAAGCATTAACAGGTGTTTCTGTTGCTGCTCTTACAATATATGATATGTGTAAAGCAGTAGATAAAGATATGATAATCAGTGATATTATGCTGCAGCGTAAATCAGGCGGTAAAAGTGGCGAATATATCCGCAGCGGCAGGATACAGGAATGATTATGAATTATTCAGAAATACTTGATAACTTAGTATTATCTTTTACAAATGCTTTTGATAAAACAGGAGCAGAGAATGCAGTTATAGGTATATCTGGCGGAATAGATTCTGCCCTTGCATGTGCTGCTGCCTGCAAGGCTCTTGGTGAAACAAAAGTAAAAGGCTTTTTTATGCCTTATAAAACATCATCAGAACATTCTTATAATGATTCTTTTAAATTATCAGAAAAATATGGTTTTAAATTGGAAGTTATAGATATTTCTGCTGCGGCAGATGCTTTTATCAATATGTGTGATAATATTACTCCACTTAGAAAAGGCAATATTATGGCACGATGCAGAATGGTTGTGCTTTTTGACAAAGCTGCAGAATACAGAGGTATAGTTATAGGTACAAGCAATAGAACAGAGCTGCTTTTGGGTTATGGCACATGGTATGGAGATACTGCATCTAGTATAAATATAATTGGTGAACTTTACAAAAGAGAAGTGTATGGAGTAAGTGCTGCTGCAGATATGGTTGAAAGTATTATGAAAAAAGCACCTACTGCAGATTTATGGCCAAATCAGACAGATGAGGCAGAGTTAGGCTTAACTTATGAATTAATAGATAATATTTTATATGATATAGAGCAGCAGCATTTATGCAGAAATGAGCTTTATGAAAAGTATGATAAAGAAAGTGTAGACAAAATAATAAAGCGTGTAATTTCTAACAGTTTTAAACGGCACATACCTTTTATATGCCAAAGCGGTATCAGTAAAAGAAGTGCGATTGATGAAAAATTTTTTTTAAATCTTGATAAATAGTATTCATTTGTCATATAATAAAATAATAGATATAAATTTAGACTAATTAAAATTTTCATTATGTGCTATTAATAGACTTTTTGATTGTCTTTAATTGGAGGCTTTTGTGAACAAATTTACTCAATACTACGAAAATAAATTCGTAGGTGAGGCACTTACATTTGATGATGTGCTGGTTGCCCCTGCATACTCTGATATTTTACCATCAGATGTGATTACTGCTACTCAACTGACTAACTCTATTAAATTAAACATTCCTATTGTTTCAGCGGCTATGGATACTGTAACAGAAGCAAGGCTTGCAATAGCTATGGCTCAAGTTGGTGGTCTTGGATTTATCCATAAAAATATGTCTATTGAAAAACAGGCAGATGAAGTAGATAAGGTAAAACGCTCAGAAAGTGGTATGATAGTAGACCCTATTACTATTAACCCCGACCAGACTATAGGAGATGCCTGGGAGCTTATGACAAAATATAAAATTTCTGGCATACCTGTTGTTAAAAATGGTAAATTATGTGGTATATTAACTAACAGAGACCTTCGTTTTGTTAGAGATACTTCATCTAAAGTATCAGAGTATATGACAAGTGAAAATCTTGTAACAGTTCCTGTTGGCACATCTTTTGAAGATGCTATTAAACATTTGCATAAGCACAGAATAGAAAAACTTTTAGTTGTAGATGATAACTACTGCTTAAAAGGTCTAATTACTATAAAAGATATAAATAAAAGGTTAAAATATCCTCTTGCATCAAAAGATAAAATGGGCAGACTTTTATCAGGTGCAGCAGTAGGCACAGCACCTGATACATTAGAAAGAGTTGCTGAACTTGTAAGTAAAAAAGTTGATGTTATTACTGTTGATACTGCACATGGACATTCTCAAAAAGTTTTAGATGTTGTAAACCAAATCAAAAGAAAATATTCTGATTTACAGGTTGTAGCAGGTAATGTGGCAACAAGTGAAGCTGTTCTTGCACTAGCTGGTGCTGGGGCAGACTGTGTGAAAGTAGGTATAGGACCTGGCTCTATATGCACAACTCGTATTGTTGCAGGTGTTGGTGTGCCACAGATTACAGCAATCCTTGACTGCTCTGCTGCAGCTAGAAAAGCAGGTATTCCTATAATTGCAGATGGTGGTATAAAATATTCTGGTGATATAGTAAAAGCATTAGCAGCAGGTGCTAATTCTGTAATGCTTGGCTCATTACTTGCAGGAACTTTAGAAGCTCCTGGTGAAATAGAGCTTTATCAAGGCAGAAGCTATAAGGTTTATCGTGGTATGGGCTCTGTTGGTGCTATGAAAGATGGCTCAAAAGACAGGTATTTCCAAGACGGCACTGTAAGCGATATTAAATTTGTTCCAGAAGGTATTGAAGGCCGTGTTCACTTTAAAGGTGAATTAAACCAGACAATTTATCAGTTGATTGGTGGGCTTCGTTCAGGTATGGGATATGCAGGCTGTAAAACAATTGATGATTTACGCAGCAGAGCAAGATTTGTCCGTATAACAAGTGCGGGGCTTTCTGAATCACATGTACATGATGTTCAAATCACAAAAGAGGCTCCAAACTATTGGGTAAAATGATAATGAAATCAGCAGGTCATACTGAGCTTGATTTTTAAGCGAAGTATCTAAACAATAAGATACTTTAATATATTATGAACTGATGTAATATATACGATTGAGATTTTTCGCCTGTAAATCAGGCTCAAAATGACTTATTTAGAATAATAAAGGTATGTATTTTTAATGAAAATAGATAGTCTTATTGCATTAAGGTACTTTAAAAGTCGTAAAAGCAACAGTATTGTTTCATTTCTTTCCATTACATCTATTATTGGTTT
>CAMWVK010000139.1 GCA_947177675.1 uncultured Mucispirillum sp. | reverse complement strand
ATAATTACGATTATAAATGGTTGTGCTGCTTCTAATTTCACTGAAAATCAAATATATAAAAGCAAACAAGAATATAAATGTGATATTATCATTGATAATTTATATACAAAGGATAATCTTTCTTTTTCTACCTTTGCAGATGGTTCAGACTATTTTATGCTGTCGTTATTAAAATTACTTGAAAATAATATACAACTTGAATTTAGTAATATAGATATTTTATTTTTACCTGTTAAAGATAATATAACAGGAACAGCATGTTTTGAAACGAACAGTTCAAAAGTTTATGCTGATATTATTAACGGTGTAATTCACGGAAATATAGTAGAAAATAATAAAACAAATGGCAGACTAACAAGTACTTGTGAAGTGAATAACGGTAAAGTAGATACATACACACACTATGTAGGTGATAATCAGTATTCAATAGATTATGAATTTAAAACAATAAGTTTTTATCATAAAAATCATATGGTTTTATACACTGATTTAGAAGAAAATACAGCTGAATATTACTATGATAATGGCAATATAAGTAAAGAAGTTAAATTCAAAGATGGTGTATTAGATGGTATTGCAAGATATTATTTTGAAAGTGGAGCATTGCAGGAAGAAAGACATTATAAAAATGGTATTAGAAATGGAAATGCTGAACGATATAGCGAAAAAGGTGCATTATGGGCTACAATAACATATAAAAATGATAAACCAGTCAGCGGTATTTGTGGAAATGGTAGAAAATGGACAAAAGCTGAACTTATCAACTGGGAAAATGGAGTAGCAGTTACCTGTGAATATCAATAAACTGTATTCTTTTTTTATTACTCATGGTGCAGTGCATCTATTGGATTTAATCGTGATGCTTTTCTTGCAGGAAGGTATCCAAAAATAATGCCTATAAGCCCAGAAAAAACAAAAGATACTGTTGCAGTCTTCACATCAAAGGTAAATGGAATATGCAGTTTTGCAGAAAGCAGCAGTGTCATAAAAAAACCAAAAACTATACCTATAAGCCCGCCAACTGCACTAATTGTTGCACTTTCTACTAAAAACTGCAACAGCACTTCCTTTTCTAATGCACCAATTGCAAGCCGTGTTCCTATCTCTCTTGTTCTTTCAGTAACGGATACAAGCATAATATTCATAATACCAATACCCCCAACAAGCAGACTGACACCTGCCACTGCTCCAATAAATGCAGTCATACTGCCAATAGATTTTTCCACAGTCTGCTGTATTTCTTTTGTGCTTTGTATTTCAAAAGTATCTTTTGTTTTATCTGTAATATTTCTCATATGCCTTAACATTACTGCAATCTGCTCTGATGCTGCTTTATAATCAACATCTTCATTTAAAGATACCATTATCATCGTAATATTATATATAGAATTATTTGGTCTTATGCTTCTTTGGAATGCTTTTAATGGCATTAATATAATATCGTCCTGATCATTGCCTCTGCCCCCCTGTCCTTTGCTTTCAAGCACCCCTACAACTTCACACACAACGGAGCCTACTTTTAATCTGATACCAATGGCAGGTGTATCGCCAAGCAGATTTTTGCGAACACTCTCCCCTATAATACATGTATTTGTACCTGCCACATACTCTTTATTTTCAAAACTTCTGCCCTCTGCTGTTTTCCAGTCAACAGCAGTAAAAAAACCATCTGTTACTCCTTGTACAGAAGTCTGCACATTTTTATTCATATATTTTGCAACTGCTGAACCTGCATTTACAGGTGCAACAGCTTTAATCCCAGCAACTCTTTCTTCAATAGTTTCTACTTCTTTCATAGTAAAATAGCGGCTTTTTGTTGTGCCACTTGGGTTTAAGTGAGGTGGAGCATGTATCATTAAAAGGTTACTGCCTAAGCTTTCAATAGCTTCTTTAATCATAGCTTGTGTACCGTTGCCTAAATTAATCATAATAATAACAGCACCAACTCCAATAATAACACCAAGCATAGTTAAAAATGCTCTTAAATAGTTCCTGCTTATCTGCCTTAAAGCTAAAAATACAGCATTAAATATCATCTCAAAACTGCCTCCGCTGTATTTATTTCTCCATCTCTAAAATGCACTTCTCTTGATGCATATTGAGCCATATCAGGCTCGTGAGTAACCATTAATATTGTAATACCTAACTGCTTATTTAGATTAGAAAGTATTTCCATAATCTCAACACTTCGTTTTGTATCTAAGTTTCCTGTTGGTTCATCTGCCAGCAAAAATAATGGGTTTGATGCAATAGCTCTAGCTATTGCTACACGCTGCTGCTGACCGCCAGAAAGCTGAGCACTTGTATGTTTTCCCCATTCTAAAAGCCCTACCATATCAAGTGCCTGTCTTGCTCTTTCATGCCTTTGTTTTTTTGGCACACCCCGATATAATAATGGAAGTTCTACATTTTCAAGTGCAGTAGTTCTTGCAAGCAGATTAAAGCCCTGAAAAATAAAACCAATATAGTTTCTTCTTAAAAGAGCTGTTTCATTTCTGTTAAGAGAAAACACATCTACACCATTAAAAAAATATGAGCCTTTTGTGGCTTTATCAAGACAGCCTAAAATATTTGCCATAGTAGACTTGCCGCTGCCTGATGGTCCCATAAGAGCAACAAATTCTCCCACATTAATATCTAAATCTATGCCTTTTAATGCAAGGAATGAATTTTCGCCGCTGCCATACACTTTTACAATATTTCTTAACTTAATAAAATCACTCATATTTTTCTTTTCATACTTATAATAACATTATCTTCACTGCTGATGCCTTCAATAACCTGTATATTTTTACCATCGCTTACACCTGTTACAATATGCCTAAGCTCTGGCTGTCCATTTACAAGCACATAAATGGAAGCATTTTTTGAAATATCAGTATTTACTTCTTTAGCTTCCCTTGGTCTTCTTCCCGGCGGACCCTGCAGCATAGCAGGTCTTTTCCCTGCTTCTGATTTATCTTCTACTATTGGCTGGAAAAATAGTGCTGCAACAGGTATAAGCACTGCATTTTCTGCACTGTCTGTTTCAATATCTGCTGTTGCACTCATACCTGAACGAAGTTTTAAGTCTTTATTATCTATATAGATAGTTGTTTCATAACTTACGATATTATCATCTGACTTTGTGGAGCCTTTATTTACTCTGTATATTGTTGATACAAACTCATCATCAGGGAAAGTGTCTACAGTAAAGCGGACTTTCTGATTTTCTAATACTTTGCCCACATCTGCTTCTGATACATTTACTATCAACTTCATTTTCTCTAAATTTTCTGCTATTATAAAAAGTTCTGGTGTAGAAAATGATGCTGCAACAGTCTGACCTGCATCAATGCTTCTTGTCAAAACAACACCGTCAATAGGGCTTGTAATAATTGAGTTTTTTAAATCAATTTTTGCACTGTTTAAGTTTGTTTCCACTTCTATAATAGATGCTTCTTTAACTAAAATATCAGCACTAGCAGTATCAAGCTCCATTTTTGCATTATCAAGCTCTGTTTTAGAAGGCGATTTGCCCCCTGTTGCATTATATACCTGTTTTAACCTGTCGTAATTCAGCTTTTTATTATTATACTGCACTTTTGACGAATTAAGAGTAGCTTTAGCAGAGTTAAGCTGAGCTTCATATCGTGCAATAGTCTGGTTTATAGTATCTGGGTTAATAATTGCTAAAATATCATCTTTTTTCACTTCATCATTTTCTTCTACAAATACAGCAGAAATTGTGCCTGAAACCTGGCTGCCTATCAATACTTCATTAGTGGCAGAAATTGTGCCAGTAGCACTTACCAAAGATGATATGCTGCCTGTATGAGCTTTTTCTGATACATATATATATGCAGTCCCCTTATCTCTAAATATATAATATAAAACAGCTGATATTATTAAAATAACTATAACTGAAGTAATAATGATAGATTTTTTAGTCCTTTTAGGACGGAGTGTTTTATACATTTCTTCTGTTGTAAGCATTATAACTCTCCCTTTGACTGTTTTTGTGAAAAGCTGCCGCCAAAAGCTTTATAAAGCATTATTGATGATGATATATTTTCATACCATGCAGAATAAAATGATATATATGTATTTAAAAAATCATTTTGTGCTTTTAAATATTCTACATCATCTATCAGTCCTGCTTTCCAGCGTAATTCTAATATTTCCACAGATATTTTTGCATTTTCTAAAATATCTTTTGTATTGCCGTAAGATTTATTAGATGATGCCATAGCAAAACTTGCATCTTCTATATCACTTATGGCTGTATTTATTGATTTCTGCAAAGAAAGTTCTGCCTGTTGGACTGTTTCTTCCTGCATTTTAAGCTGAGCATATAACTCCTGTCTGTTTAATATTGGTGCGAAAAGGGAGATACCTATCTGCCATACTAAATCACCTATACCAGTAGATGAAGCAAGAAGCTGCCCTAAGTTACCATTAATAGAAAGGCTTGGAAGAAGTGACATTTTTTTATTATAATGGTTATAAAGTTCACTGTTTAGTGTGTAAACTGATGCTCTAACATCAGGTCTATTTAATATTACTTCTGATGGTATATCATTTATTTTTGGAACAGCTGGAGAAAATGCAGTATCATAAACCATATCGGTAGTAATATTTATATCCTTATTATTAATAAGTGCATAAAGTGCATTTTTATTCTGTTCTACTTCCAACTGATATTGCTGCAAATTATTCTGCCCTGTTAAATAATCCATAGTTGTTGCAATATATTCTGATTCATCTACAAGACCAGCACTTCGCATTTGTGTATAAATATCAAGTATCATTTTATAATTTTCAAGCATTTTACTGGCAAAAAATACCTGTGCAGCTGATTTCCTGATAGAAAAATAATATGATGCAGTATCTGCAGCCAAAGTAACCTGACCATTTACATAATTTTCTTCTGCATATTTTATTAATTCTTTTTTAGATTTACGAAGTGCATCAAGTTTGCCATAAATATCTACTTCCCATGATAAGTTAAGGCTGCCGTTTAAACCATCACTATTTTCCCCATAAGAATAATCAAGGGAACCTGAAACCTGAGGTATCATTGCCCCTGTAGAACTTTTTAACTGATAGCGTGCTTGTTTGATTTTAGAAAGCAGTATTAGTAAATCAGGATTTTCTTGAGATGCTGTATCCAAAATAGAAATGAAACTATCATCTGGCAGCATAGATTTTATTTCAGCAAATGGGTCTTTATATAATAATGTTACTTTATTATTATTTAAGTCATCAATATGTGCTGTATTTCTGAAATTATCAGGCAGGCTGTATGATGATTTTATATTATCATCAGTTATTGTATGAACGCAGCCAGAAAGTAAAATCAGTATTAACCCGCTGTATAAATATTTCATGTTAAACCTTATTGATAATTATATACTAAATGATTT